>CAISTO010000137.1 GCA_903888395.1 uncultured Bacteroidota bacterium
AGGAGTAACAATGAGCAATAAGCAATGTGCTCCCGATGCATCGGGAGGCAATGTGCAATGAGCAAAAGATGAATAGCCGTTTGGCTTTAGCCAACGGAAAAAAGTAACAATGACCAATAAAATATTGAATTAAATGCAACTAAGTACTAAAAACTAAGAAACTATTAACTAACAACTATCAACTAAAATGTACCACAACCCAGTCATGTTAAACGAATGCCTTGAAGGATTAAAAATCAATCCTGATGGAGTTTATGTGGATGTTACCTATGGTGGCGGTGGACATAGTAAAGCTATTTTAGATAAGTTAAGTAAAAAAGGAAGGTTGATTGCTTTTGATCAAGATGAAGATGCAAAACGTAATTTGATAAACGATGAACGTTTGATTTTTATAGATCAAAATTTTGAGTTTTTGAAAAATCATGTACAGTACCAAGGTTTTGATAAAGTAGATGGTTTATTGGCCGATTTAGGTGTTTCGTCTCATCAATTTGATATTGGAGAACGCGGTTTTTCTATTCGTTTTGATGATGCAGTTTTAGACATGCGCATGAGCCAAAGTCAGCGATTAAGTGCGCATAAAGTAATTAATGAATATAAGGCAGATGCTTTAGCAAATGTATTTTATAAGTATGGCGAGTTGCACCAATCGCGCAAACTAGCAGCCGAAATTGTTGCGGCACGCACCGGAAAAGACATTGAAACTGTAGGTGAATTAAAAGAAGCACTGAAAAGTTCAGCGCCAAAGTTTAAAGACTTTAAGTTTTATGCGCAAGTTTTTCAAGCCATCAGAATAGAAGTGAACCAAGAGTTAGATGTTTTGGAAAAAATGCTTTTGCAATGTGGCAGCTTACTAAAACCAAAAGGACGATTGGTGTTCATGAGTTACCATTCGTTAGAAGATAGATTGGTAAAAAACTACATGAACAGTGGTAATTTAATGGGTGAATTAGAGAAAGATTTCTTTGGAAATATTAATCGTCCATTTAATCCATTGAACAAAAAAGCAGCAGTGGCCACCGACAAAGAACAAGAAGAGAATAACAGATCGCGAAGCGCAAAATTAAGAGTAGCCGAACGATTATAATAAAGCTAAACGATAAGTGAGCAATAAAATAATAACTGGCGATGAGCCTGAAATTAAAGAAGAGAAAAAGCCCGACACTTCCCAAATTGAAGGTGCCGTGAAGCGTTTGTCGGAAATTGATTTCAAGCTGAATGTAAACATGTTTTACAATCAATTGCCATTTATAATATTTTGTTTTGGTTTAATAGGAGTGCTTATTTTTAGTAGTCATAACAATGATATATTGAATAAAAAAATTGATAAATTATCAAAAGAAAATAAAGAATTAAGGAATGAGTACATCATTATTTTAAGTGAAATAATGAATGCTAGCAGGCAATCAAATATTGCTGAAAAATTAAAAGAATACAACATTCAAAACAGAATAGGAAAAGATACAAATTATGTGAAGGAAGCAGTTGTTCCTCCAACAAAAATTACAATTGATTAAAAAATGGCAATTAACGCACGCAAAACAATACTATTTCGAACATTAACCATATTTGGTTCAATGCTTGTGTTTGCTTGCGCAATTATTTATTATGTTTATAATATTCAGTTCAATGAAGCTGAAAAGTGGAAAAAAGAAGCCACTGAATATTCAATTAAAAAACAAAAAATAGAAGCCATTAGAGGAAATATTTTTGATTGTAACGGTTCATTACTTTCTACTTCATTACCTATTTACGATATTATTATAGACGCCACTGCACCCTCATTTGCAGTTAAAGATACTTTTGATAAATACATTGATTCGTTGTCATATTGCTTTAGCAATGAGTTTAATGATAAAACTGCAGGTGAATATAAAACCATTTTTAAAAGTTTAAGAAACAGCGGAAATGGATATTATTTTTTAAAGAAAAGAGTAAGTCACCAACAAATTTTACGCGTAAAAAAATTTCCATTATTTAGAATAGGAAAAATTACTGGCGGTTTAATTATAAAAGATAGATCAACAAGAGTAAAACCCTTTCAATCATTGGCATTTAGAACTATTGGTTTTGTAAATGAAGAGGCTAAAAAGTTTGTTGGTTTAGAAGGGTTTTTCAATGATTATTTATCCGGAAAAAATGGAGTTCAATTAACCCAAAGAGTTTCTGGTGGCGTATATGTTCCAATCAATAATGAAGAAAAAGAAGAAGCTGAAAATGGTTGCGATATTATTTCAACCATTGACATCAACTTACAAGATGTGGCGCAACAATCGCTTTTAAAAGTATTACAAAATAATATGGCAATGCGTGGAACTGCCATTTTAATGGAAGTAGAAACGGGTGAAATTAAAGCCATTGCTAACCTTACCAGAAAAACTGATGGCACTTATGAGGAAAGTTTAAACGATGCCATAAGAACCAGAATGCAGCCAGGTTCTACCTTTAAACTAGTAACCATGATGAGTTTGTTAGACAATGGTTTTGTTACTCCCGCAAGCAAAGTAAATGTAGAAGGTGGAAAAGCAATGGTTTATGGCAGGTTGGTGGAAGACTCTCATAGTTACCTAGAATTAAACATGCAACAAGCTTTTGAAATGTCATCGAATGTGGCTTTTGCAAAGCAAATAGCAAAATACTACGATAAAAATCCAAGTATGCATTATGAGTTTTTAGATAAAATTGGTTTGAACAAAAATTTGAATTTACAAATGTTAGGCGCGCAGGCTCCAATATTTTTAAAACCAAAAAGTAATAAATGGAGTAAAAGTGATTTATCGGCCATTAGCAGAGGTTATGGAATTTCTGTAACCCCTTTACAAATACTTACAGTTTATAATGCCATTGCAAATAATGGAGTCATGGTAAATCCATATTTTGTTAAAACAATCATGAAAGCTGGAAAGGTTGAAAAGGAATTTAAAACGCAAGTTTTGAATACTCAAATTTGTAAACAAAGCACTGTTTCTCAATTAAAAAATATGATGGAAGGTGTGGTAAAAAATGGCACTGCTTACAATAAAGAAAATGCTAATTTACCATACACATTTGCAGGTAAAACAGGAACTGCAATTATTCAAAAAGGGGAAGATTTTTTTCAAGGTGGAGCCAAGGTTTATAGAGCTTCTTGGTGTGGTTATTTTCCAGCCGAAAAACCGAAATACAGTTGTTACGTAGTTGTTATTCGTCCGCAGGGAAGCATGATTTATGGCGCACAATTGGCATTGCCGGTTTTTAAAGATTTGGCCAATAAAATATATGCAACCACTACCAATATTCATAAAGATGTAAGAGAAACTTATACTTCTTTTTCTAACGATTTGCCACAAGTAAGCAAAGTGTATAAAGAAAATGTAAAAACCATTTTAGATGAAGTGGGAATTTCATCGCATTTAGAAAATGATTCCATCAACGACATGGAAACAAATTGGTTGAAAATTCAACAAAAAGATAATGCTTTATCACTATTTCCTATAATAAATGTTGCTAAGCAAATGCCAGATGTTAAAGGTATGTCGGCAAAAGATGCAACTTATTTATTAGAAAGTAAAGGTTTAAAAGTAAGCATCAATGGATTTGGAAGAGTAAAACAACAATCTTTAAAAGCAGGTTCAGTTTTAAGTAAAGGTTCAAAAGTAAATTTAATTTTAGGATAGTTTTATGGCAAAAAAATTAGCACATCTTATTCAATCAGTTCAAACAATTTCAGTTCATGGAAACATGGAGAATGAAATTTCTTTGCTTACTTATGATTCTAGAAATGTAACTGCTGATGCTGTATTTTTTGCTATAAAAGGAACGCAAGCTGACGGACATAATTATATTACTAATGTAATTGAAAAAGGATGTAAAGCCATTGTTTGTGAGGTTTTACCAGCTGAGATAAATTCAGAAATTACATTTATTCAAGTTTCAAATACCAGTGAGGCAATGGCTTTAATGGCCGCAGAATTTTATCATCATCCTTCTAAAAAATTAATATTAGTAGCGGTAACAGGAACCAATGGAAAAACCACAGTTGCTAGTTTATTATTTAGTTTGTTTCGCAAGTTTGGTCATCATGTTGGTTTACTTTCTACTGTTCAAAATCAAATCAATGAAACAGTCATTCCAAGTACACACACTACACCTGATGCTATTAGAATAAATGAACTTTTACAACAAATGTTGGAAGCCGGTTGTGAGTATTGTTTTATGGAAGCTAGCTCACATGCCATTGATCAAAACAGAATAAAAGGATTGCATTTTGCGGGTGTTTTATTTACCAATATTACCCACGACCATTTGGATTATCATGTAACATTTGATAATTACATAAAAGCTAAGAAAAAATTATTTGATGATGTAAATGAAGATGCATTTGCATTGACCAATAAAGACGATAAAAATGGCATGGTCATGCTTCAAAATACCAAAGCTACTCGTTACACTTATTCACTGAAATCAATGGCCGATTTTAAAGTAAAAATTATAGAAGCTGATTTTGATGGAATGCTTTTAAACATGAACGGTGACGAGGCTTGGTTTAGATTAGTAGGTGAGTTTAATGCTTATAATTTATTAGCAGTTTATGGAGCAGCATTTTTATTAGGAAAAGAAAAACATGAAATCATTACACTTTTATCAAGTTTAAGTTCGGTAAATGGTCGTTTTGATTTAATAAAATCTGCCAATGGAATTGTTGCAATTGTTGATTATGCGCACACACCTGATGCGTTAAAAAATGTTCTTGCCACCATTAATGGCGTTAGAACAAATAATGAACAACTAATAACTGTAGTTGGTTGCGGTGGCAATAGAGATGCTGCCAAAAGACCAGTAATGGCAGATGTTGCCACTAAGTATAGTAACAAAGTAATTTTCACATCTGATAATCCTAGAAATGAAGATCCTGAAATTATTTTAGACGAAATGCAAAAAGGTGTTGATCCTGTTCATTATAAAAAAACATTGAGAATCACCAACAGAAAAGAAGCTATAAAAGCAGCTGTTGGCATGGCCAATAAAGGCGATATAATTTTGGTAGCAGGAAAAGGCCACGAAACTTATCAAGAAATAAATGGCGTAAAACATCATTTTGACGATAAAGAAATATTGAAAGAAATGTTTGAATTAATGCAATAAAAAGAATTTTAAAACTAAAAAATAAACATAAATAAACAACAAGATTATGCTGTATTACTTATTTGATTACTTAGACAAAACCTTTAATTTCCCTGGAGCGGGAATGTTTCAATACATTTCATTCAGAGCAGCTATTGCTATTATTTTATCATTAACTATTTCTATGGTTTATGGTAAAACGTTAATTGCAAAATTACGCAGTTTACAAGTTGCTGATGAAATTCGTGATTTAGGATTAGCAGGTGAAAAAGCTAAAGTTGGTACACCAACCATGGGCGGTTTAATAATTTTGGCTGCTATTTTATTGCCTACATTATTATTTGCTCGAATCAATAATGTATATATTATTTTGGCAGTAATCACTACCATTTGGTTAGGTTTAGTAGGCTTTTTAGACGATTATATAAAAGTATTTAAAAAGAATAAAGAAGGACTTGCGGGCCGATTTAAAATTGTTGGTCAAGTTGGAATCAGTGTAATTGTAGCCACTACATTATATTATAACCAACATGTAAAAACCAAAGAATTTTACAAACCTCAAAATGTCACAACGGAATTTATTCAAGCCAATCATTTAACTCAAACAGTGATTGACGGCCAAATTATGTATTCACAAGATGAGAAAGCCACTACAACCACAATTCCTTTCTTTAAATCTACTGAGTTTGATTATAAATATTTGTTAAGTTGGATTTGGAATGGTTTTGAAGAATATAATTACTTGTTGTTTTTAGTAGTAGTAACTTTCATTGTCACTGCGGTTTCAAACGGGGCAAATATTACCGATGGAATAGATGGTTTGGCCGCTGGAATTACCGCAATTATTGCGCTGGTATTAAGTCTTTTTGCTTATGTAAGTGGCAACTTAGTTTTTTCTGAGTATTTGGGTGTAATGTACATTCCTAACCTTGGCGAAATGGTAATTTTTGGTGGCGCATTGGTGGGTGCATGTGTTGGTTTTTTATGGTACAATGCATTTCCTGCTCAAGTGTTCATGGGCGATACTGGTTCATTGTCGTTAGGTGGAATCATTGCTGTTTTTGCTATCATGGTTCGTAAAGAATTATTGATTCCAATATTATGTGGCGTGTTTTTAGTAGAAAATTTATCGGTGATTTTACAAGTATATTATTTCAAATACCAAAAGCGTAAACACGGAGTTGAATTTGCCAAAGCAAACCGACTTTTTAAAATGTCACCATTGCACCATCATTATCAGAAATTAGGTTTCCATGAATCAAAAATTGTTACCCGTTTTTGGATCATAGGAATCATGTTAGCCATTGTCACAATAATTACTTTAAAGGTTAGATAATAATGAAATTTTGAATGTTGGATGTTGAATTTTGAATTAATTGAAAAACAAAAACAAAAGCTAAATACAAAATACTATCAACTGACAACTATCAACTGACAACTAAAATGAAACGAATAGTAATACTTGGAAGCGGTGAAAGCGGAACTGGAGCAGCAATTTTAGCTAAGAAAAATGGCTTTGATGTGTTTGTGTCAGACAAAGGTGCTATTCCTCAAAAATACAAAGAGGAATTGCAACAGCATGCCATTGCTTTTGAAGAATTACAACATACGGAAGATCTTATTTTAAATGCTGATGAAATCATAAAAAGCCCAGGAATTCCTGAGAAAAATGAATTGATTCAAAAGCTTCGTTCTTTGAATATTTCTATTATTAGTGAAATAGAATTTGCATCGCGATATACCAACGCTTTTATCATTGCCATTACTGGCACAAATGGTAAAACAACTGTTACATCATTAGTGTATCATTTGTTACAAAAAGCTGGATTAAACGTGGCTTGCGGTGGCAATATAGGCGTAAGTTTTGCACGTTTAGTTGCTGAAAAAAACTACGACTATTTTGTATTGGAAATTAGCAGCTTTCAATTAGATGATATGCATGCATTTCATGCAAATATTGCTGTGCTTACTAACATTACACCCGATCATTTAGACAGATATAATTACGATATACAAAACTATATCAATTCAAAATTCAGAATTACACAAAATCAAACTAAAGCCGACTACTTTATGTATTGTGCCGATGATGAATTAACAACAAAAAACTTGCAACAGTCAAATACAAACGCACAAATGGTTCCATTCTCGTTTAACCCCAGTCTTGCAGCTGGGGCAACTGTAATGGATGGAAACATATACGTGCAAATTTCAAACAATCAATTAAACCCATTCACCATGTCAACAAAACAACTTGCTTTAAGAGGTAAACACAATACCTACAACTCATTGGCTGCTGCCTTAATTGGTAAAGCGCTAGAAATTAAAAATGAAGTTATTCGCGAAGCGTTAACTGATTTTAAAAACGTAGAACACAGATTAGAAAATGTAGCTACTGTTGATGGAATACAATTTATTAACGATTCAAAAGCTACCAATGTAAATGCTGCTTGGTATGCATTAGAATGTATGGATAAGCCCGTAGTTTGGATTGCTGGCGGAACCGACAAAGGCAATGATTATACCATACTGAAAGAATTAGTGAAAGACAAAGTGAGAATGATAGTTTGCATGGGTTTAGACAATTCAAAAATTCATGAGGCATTTGCTAAAGATGTAGATTTTATAGTAAATACTACCAGTGCTAATGAAGCAGTTTTGGTTGCAAAGCAATTTGCAAAAACTGGCGAATGCGTATTGTTATCTCCTGCGTGCGCTTCATTCGATTTGTTTAAAAACTATGAAGAACGTGGTCGCATGTTCAAAAATGCAGTAAAAAGTTTATAGTAAAAATAAATAGTTGGATAGGACACCAATCTTGTTCAAAAAATAAAAAACAATTAAATCGGAATTTTAAAAAGTCTGCTTGCACAGACTTTTTATTCCAAAATATATAACTCTATCCTCGGTTGGTTTTATCACCAACCGAAAAGCTAAGAAATAAAATAAAACATGACCATTACCCAATTTTTAAAACCTAAAGGCGATAAGGCCATGTGGCTCATCATAATGATGCTGTCGCTGTGGGGTTTGTTGGCGGTTTATAGTTCGGTAAGTTGGTTAGCATACAAAAACCATAGCAGTGCATTTTTGTACTTATTACAACATGGTTTTTATATATTTATTGGTTTTATCATTATGCTTTACTTGCACACCATTCACTATAAAAATTTTATGGGAATTGCAAAGTTTTTGCTCTATATTTCTTATGCTTTATTAATAGCAACCATACTTTTTGGAGTTACTATTAATGGGGCTAAACGTTGGATTTCATTCGGCGTTTTTACTTTTCAATCATCCGATTTTTCTAAGGTTGCTATTTTACTTTATACCATTAGAACATTAGCAAAAAACAAAGACAATTTAGACGATATGAAAGGTGTAATATATCCTTTACTTGGACATATTACTGTTACTTGTGTGCTTATTGGTAAAGATAATTTAAGTACGGCACTTATTCTTTTTGTTACCTGTTTTTTAATGCTTTTTTTGGGCAGAGTACGGATAGTTCATTTATTGAAAATAGGAGGTTCCGCAATAGTTTTAATTCTTTTATTTGGATTATTTATTGTTTTGGCTCCAACTCCCATTATTAGTAAAATGGGCAGGATGGAA
Source organism: uncultured Bacteroidota bacterium (assembly GCA_903888395.1). Taxonomy (GTDB): domain Bacteria; phylum Bacteroidota; class Bacteroidia; order UKL13-3; family UKL13-3; genus JAAFJM01. The sequence goes on from CAISTO010000137.1 coordinate 8,719, forward strand.
ACTTGGCAAGGACGTTTAAAAACTTTTGTTGCTAAAACTGATACTAATAAAAAACATGGTGATAATATTGAAATAAAAGACGAAAATAATTTTCAAGCTAATCATGCAAAAATTGCAATTGCTTCTGGTGGGCTTTTTGGAATTGGTCCTGGACAAAGTATTGAACGAAATTTTTTACCCGAGGCATATGCCGATTTTATTTTTGCAATTATTATAGAAGAATATGGAATGATTTTAGGAATAATTATGTTGCTATTATACCTCATATTTATGTATAGAACAGTAAATATTATTAAAAAAGCACCCAAAGCTTTTGGAGCTTTAATAGCAGTTGGATTGTCGTTTCAGTTTGTATTACAGGCATTAATAAATATGGCAGTTGCGGTTGGTTTGCTTCCTGTTACCGGCTTAACATTACCATTGGTAAGTAAAGGAGGAACTTCATTAATATTTACGTTCATAACTTTGGGTTTAATTATGAGTGTAAGCCGATTTATAGAAGTGGAAAACAAAGAAGAAGAAAACGAAAACGTAGATTCAAAAAACAATAATTTTATAAGCACTTAATCAAATTGTAATAAAATAGTTTTGAACATTATGAATACTAAAAAGAAAATTATTATAAGCGCGGGCGGAACTGGCGGACATATTTATCCGGCTATTGCGGTGGCACAAGCTTTACAAAAAAGATTGAATAATGAAGTAGAATTTTTATTTGTTGGTGCTAGCGATAGAATGGAAATGGAGAAAGTTCCAAAGGCTGGTTTTAAAATTGTTGGCCTATGGATTAGCGGTTTACAACGCAGAATCACTTATAAAAATTTTTTATTTCCTATAAAAGTAATTACAAGTGTTTTAAAATCGTTTGGTATAATTAATAAATTCAAGCCAGATGTTGTGATTGGTTTTGGCGGTTATGCAAGTAGTGCGGTGCTTTATGCAGCTTCATTAAAAAAACTTCCAACTTTAATTCATGAACAAAATTCGTATGCGGGTATAACAAATAAAATATTAAAAGACAAAGTCAATAAAATTTGTGTGGCATATGATCACATGGAAAAGTTTTTTCCAGCAAATAAGTTGGTAAAAACTGGAAATCCAATACGACAAGATTTGATGGATGTTTCTAGTAAAAGAAACGAAGCCTTTGATTTTTTTAAATTGGACTCAGCTAAAAAAACTGTTTTAGTAATAGGGGGGAGTTTAGGTGCAAGAACCATCAATGAAAGTATTTTTGATGGGCTTGATCAATTAAAAGAAGCAAATATTAACTTGATTTGGCAAACGGGTAAAAACTTTGATAAAGCTAATAAAATCCAACATCCAACATTCAACATCCAACATTTTATTTACGAAATGGACTTAGCTTATGCCGCAGCCGATGTAGTAATTTCAAGAGCCGGAGCATTGTCAATTGCCGAATTAGCTCAAGTGGCCAAACCTGTCATTTTAGTGCCTTCGCCAAATGTAGCAGAAGACCATCAGACAAAAAATGCGATGGCTTTGGTAAATGTAAATGCAGCTATTTTAGTAAAAGACATAGATGCTAAAAATAACTTGATAACTGAAACGTTAAACTTAATAAACGATTCAAATAAACAAGTAGATTTAGTAAAAAACATTAGCAATTTTGCCCTACCAAATGCGGCTGAGTTAATTGTAGATGAAGTAATAAAATTGATGAAATAAAAAATGGACATCAAAAATATAAAGACAGCTTATTTTCTTGGCATTGGCGGTATTGGCATGAGTGCCATTGCCCGCTATTTTAACCATTTGGGAATTAAAGTAATGGGTTACGACAAAACTCCTACTGCTTTAACCAATGAATTAATCAAAGAAGGAATTGACATTCACTTTGAAGATAATATTGAAATTGCTATCAACTATCAACTATCAACTGACAACTGTTTGGTTGTTTTAACCCCCGCTATTCCTCCCAACCACCAAGAGTGGGCTTGGTTAAAAAACAACGGATTTAAAATTTTAAAACGTTCACAAATTTTAGGTTTAATAAGTAAAAATCATCAAACAATTGGCGTAGCTGGCACACATGGAAAAACCACTACATCTACTTTAATTGCTCATATTTTAAAACAAAGTTCAGTTGATTGTAGCGCTTTTTTAGGGGGTATTTCTACAAATTATAATACCAATTTATTATTAGCCAATCAACCAATCAACCAATCTACGAATCAACCAATTGTTGTAATAGAAGCCGATGAATTTGATAGATCGTTTCTTACTTTATATCCAACAATTTCCATTATTACTTCTACCGATGCCGATCATTTGGATATTTATGGTGAGCATAATGAGTTAAAGAAATCGTTTTTAGATTATACCAATCGTTTGGTAAATGGTGGTACACTAATTATTAAAAAAGAACTTGATTTAATCCATGACATTACTGTAAATTACATTACTTATTCCATAGAATCGGAAGCTGATGTATATTCCAAAAACATATTGATAACTAAAGGTAATTATACATTTGATTTGGTATATAAAGGAAATGAAATTAACAATTTGCAATTAGGAATTCCCGGTTTACATAATGTTGAAAATGCAGTGGCGGCTTGCGCAGCTTGCCTAATGAGCGGAGTTACTGAAAACGAATTACGAGTTGCATTGCTAAGTTTTAAAGGGGTGAAGCGCAGGTTTGAGTATGTCATTAAAAACGATTCTCAAATTTACATTGACGATTATGCG
>CAISTO010000138.1 GCA_903888395.1 uncultured Bacteroidota bacterium
TTGAATAGAACGAATGACTACATTGAAATCGAAATTTCCATTGGGTGCAAAATAACCCACAGCACCACTATATAGCCCACGTTTGGTGGCTTCATATTGTTCTATCAATTCCATGGCCATTACTTTTGGCGCACCTGTCATGCTGCCCATGGGAAATGCATTTTTTATGGCTTGAACCGAATCTGTATTTTCATGAATAACACTCGAAACTGTTGAAATCATTTGGTGCACTTGCTTAAACGAATATATTCCAAAAAGCTCTTCTACTTTTACAGTTCCTGTTTTGGAAGAATGCGCCAAATCGTTTCTAACCAAATCTACTATCATTAAATTTTCGGCACGTTCTTTTTCTGAATGCAGCAGCAATTCTTTTAAATGATTGTCTTCTGCTTCGTTTGTTAAATTACGTTTGATGGTTCCTTTAATGGGTTGTGAAAAAAATTTTTCTTCTTGCTTTAAAATAAATCTTTCCGGACTGGCACATGCCAAATATTTGTCATCATATTTAATAAAACTTCCAAAAGGCACTGGTGATTTTTCTTGTAATTGTTTGTAAATTTCTATGGGATTGATGGATGCATCATCGTCAAAAAACTCCATGCAATAATTCATTTCATACACATCGCCAGCAATGATATGTTGCTTAATTTTTTCAATATTTTCCGAGTAAATTTCTTTACTTACTCGTTGTTTTAAAACAGTTTTTTTACTAGTCGCAATGCTGGTTTGTTCATATTTTTCAATGCTTTCAAGCCATTCCTCAAAACTATTATACAAATTACTTTTGAAAATTATTTCGCCATTTTTATTGATAATAAAAACATGTTCAGGCACAAAAAAGTATAAACTCGGAAATTGAATTCCATCAAAATTAATGGAGCTTAAATCCTCTATTTGATTTTTTAAATCGTAGGTAAAAAAACCAAAACTATATTCGTTTTTGTGAATATTTCTAAAAGCTTGGAGTGCTTCAAAATCATCTTGATTTATGCCAACACAAGAATTTTTTACACCAGCTGCCAAAGCAAATTCTATTTCATGTAATCCATAAGCATTGGTACTTTCGTTGTTATTTAACAGCAAGCACACCTCAAATTGATTGGCCCAATCCAATGCTTTGTCTTTGATATGTTGTAATTCAGTTTTGGTCATTTTTGTATTTCTTGAAGTCAAAATTGTTACTTCAAAATCAAAATAAAAAGTTTATTTATAAATATCTTTTCTATGACCAATTTCTCTAATATCTACTAATAAAATTTTATCTTCAATTGAATAAATTACACGGTAATTTCCAACTCTTACTCTCCATAAATCTGAAAATCCTCTAAGTTTTTTACATCCTATTGGCCTTGGATTTTCTCCAAGTAACTCTAAAACAGGAATAATGATAGCAATTATTTTAGGAGGTAATTTTGATAAATTCTTTTCTGCAGTTTTTGATAAAACTACATCATAAATGTTCATGATAGTTTACCTGATTTTTTTAGGTTACTTATCACTTTGGAAAGCGGAATTCTTACTTCATTTTTTCTGCTTTCAGCAATTATTCCATCCAGCAAATCTTCAATAGCTTCTTGATGTTTTTCAATTGATTTCAAGTCAATCTGAACTGCTATTTTCTCGTTTTTATCATTGGTAACAAAACTTATACCTTTCATAATTTTTTTATACAAATATATGTATTAAAATTTTTAAGACAAATATTTTATTACCCAATCTTTAATCCCTCAAACAAGCCATCAACGGCTTTTATTTCGCCAACATTGAGTTTATTAAAGTTAATCAAAGGTTCTTGTAAATAATGGTGCAAAGTTGCTAAGGCTTCATCACTAAACAAACCAGTTGATGCCACAAAAGCTTGCGCAACATTGTATTGAGGCAGCATTTTTCCGTCATCTATTTTTATACAAATCCCTAATTTTTGTCTAGGTAAACTCATACAGAAAATTCCTTCTGCGCCTGTTTTTCCAATTATTTGTGGTGCAGTAATTTGCATCATATCGGTGCAATAACGCTTAGAACCTGCCACCATAAAAGGATATTTTGAAACAGCTTCCATTACTATCTTACAAGCATTGGCTAGTTTTTCTTCATATTGATTGCTTACCAAATTTTTAAAAGCAATGGCTTGGTTTAAAACCGGAATGGAATAAATAGGAGCGGAGCAACCATCCAAAGCTGTTACCATTTTTTCTTTCGGGTATTCATAAATTTTCTCTACATAATATAAAATCATTTGCTGAATAGCATGATTAGGATTGATATAATCTTGAATGGGCGCATTGATTAATTGGCACAAAGCCAACATGCCTGCATGCTTCCCACTGCAATTATTATGAATATGTTCGGGCTTTTTATTATCTCGAATTAATTGATCGGAATCGCGTTTGGAACTTGGATATTGAGGACCGCAATACAAATCGTTTTTATGTAAACCAATTTTTGAAAGGATGCTTTCCACCACTGTTAAATGTTCCTGTTCTGCATTGTGCGATCCGCACATGATGGCAATTTCTTGCAATGTAAAACCATATTTTTCCATTCCACCCAAAACCAAAAGCGGTAAAACTTGTATGAATTTCATGGCCGAACGTGGGTAACAAATTTGCTCCACATTTCCTTTACTGAATATCACTTCATTGTTTTCATTTACCACACAAATGGCGCCACGGTGAAAACTTTCTAATACATTGGCACGATAAACTTCAACTAAAATAGGGTTTTGCATTTTTTAAATTTAAAGGCGCAAGCAAATAAAAAAAATACAATAACAAAAATAACTTAATTCACTACTTGATGATATAATTCTTCATCAAATTCTTTTTCACTTTTAGCAATTACAATAGTAGCCACTCCATTTCCAATAATATTTGTAATGGCCCTGGCTTCGCTCATAAATTTATCAACTCCCCATAAAAATCCTAATCCTTCCAATGGAATAGTATGCATAGATGCTAAAGTTGAAGCAAGCACCACAAAGCCACTTCCTGTAACTCCCGCTGCACCTTTAGAAGTAATCATTAGTATTCCAATCATCATTAAAATTTCTTGAAAACTAAGAGGCACATTGTATAGTTGTGCTAAAAATATAGCAGACATAGAAAGGTAAATGGAAGTTCCGTCTAAATTAAAAGAATAACCAGCGGGAATAACCAAACCAACTACAGGTATGCTGCAGCCAGATTTTTCTAATTTGTTCATTAAACTTGGCAACGCTGTTTCAGACGATGAAGTTCCTAAAACAATTAAAATTTCGTTTTTTATGTATTTTAAAAATTTAAAAATATTAAGCCCATAATATTTCATGATGGAACCTAAAATAATTACTATAAATAATGCCATTGTGATATACACACAAGCAAGAAGTTTACCGAGGGGTATTAGTGTATGTAAGCCGAATTTTGATACTGTATATGCCATAGCGCCAAAAGCTGCAATAGGGGCAAGGTACATTACGTATTTTAGTATTTTAAAAACAAATTTTGAACCTACGTTTAGTAAATCAATGATAGGTTTTTTCTTACTGAATAAATTGAGCGAAATGCCAATAATAATGGCAACAATTAAAATTTGTATTGTTATATTGTCTTGTAAAAATTTTAACCAACTAAACGTACCATTTCCTTGAGTAGTAAATTTTGATACATCGGAAATTGGTATTTTAGTTCTATCAATATTTCCAGGTTTTAGAATTAAAGCTACCCAAATACCTATGGTCAATGATATAGTGGTAACAATTTCAAAGTATAAGAGCGATTTTATTCCAATTCGACCTACTTTTTTTAAATCGCCCATAGAGCTTATACCCAAAACAATGGTAAAAAATATGATTGGTGCAATAAATACTTTAATAATATTGATAAAGGTAATTCCAATGAATTCTAATTTTATTCCCCATTCTGGTATAAAATGACCTAATAAAACACCTGAAATTATTGCTATTAAAACATAAAATGTAAGGTGATTTAAAATTTTCTTTAAAGTTATTGCCATTGGTTATTTACCCAAAAATTAAAAAGCTATTTGTACAAAAAACGAACCTGAAATTTTAGTAGATGTTCCACTATTTATTTGTGATAATGAAGTTCCATATTTTAAATTATTTTCGTCTACATACTTTGTTAGGCCTACAGTCCATTCGTTACGCTCTTTAATCAATGAGTTTGTATTAGTGGCAAACTCAGGTGTAACCATTGAGTATCTAAAATCAATGCCATATTTTTTATGATAAACATAGCCAAGTTGTGTATTTAAACCAGTTCCTAATGCTAAAAACTGGCTAATTTGTGTAATTTGTAATTCATTAATTCCTGTTAGGTCTATAAATGTACCTTCGGTTACTTTTGCTGTGGCAATAACATATTCAGTTAAAAAAGAAAATCCTTTGTATTTAAAATGTAAATCGTAATATACTTTTCTATAATCTGGTAATTTGGTTTTCCCTAATTCATTATACAATAAAAAACTTCCATGCCCTTCACCTTTTGAGTTGGATGCTCCTTGATTATAACTTCCTGAAATACCCAAAACCAATTTAGGTTTTGCCTCTTTCTTAATGTCTGCAATTTGAGTGCTATTGCCTTCTGTAAAATAACCCAAAGGGTATAAATTTATTCTGCCGGCATATTTAAGTCCGCCAAAATCGTAATCAATAGAAGATGCTCCAAACGAATTTCTTCCATCACCAGATGTAATAGCAACTTGTGGCACTATACCTATTTTACTTAATTTAAATTTAGATTCTATAAACAAACCAAACTCTCTTCCAGTAGCACTAAATTGATCGCTTACAAGGCTTCTATCTATAAACTGGAGTTGATTTTCCATTATATTCATTTCTTTATTATTTGTAAAAGTTTGAACTTGGCCAACGGTAAATTTCAAATTTTTATAAGGCATGTATGCCACCCAAGCATCCAACAAAGAAGTGCTTAAACTAAAATCTGTTTGAATTAAAAAAGAAATTTTTTCTTTAGCTGCTTTACCCGATATGTTAAAGTATGTTCGCTTTGTATTTAGAAAGTATTTTGCATCGCTAGTGCTGTCTTTTTGTAACCCAACAAATGGTTGAATCATACCGCCAATTTTGAACAAATAATTCCCATCATTAAATTTGAAATCGAGTGCATTTCCAACTTTAAAATTTGCTTCTAAAGGATTAGAAATTGTTACTTCTTGTGCTTTTAAATTTAAACTAAATAAAATAGTTATGCTTAGTATTATATTTTTCATTGTTATAATTTTTCGTTTTTTAAGTATCTGTAAATAGGTAATTTCTCGTCTTTTTTTGTTATTAAAACACTAAAATTTACAAAGCTATTATGTCCTTCTGGTTCTATTGTTTCAATTGCTAAACCGCAATTTTCTTGGTTCATGTAAATAATAAAAGTGCCTTTAGCAAAAGATTTTTTTTCTATATTTATTGTAGTTTTTACTTTTTGCTGGTAAACACCTTCATCTTTTACATTGTCAATATTGTATTCACTTACATAATAACTCTCCACTTCTATTTCTTTTTCTGTTGTTAAGGTTTCTACAGCAAGTCCAAGTATTTTTAATTTTTCGATTATATTTTGTTGGTTATTTTCAACTAAATAAGCAAAAGGTTTTACCCTTGTTAATACCGCAGTCGATTTTGAAGCATTAAATACCGTAACATCTATGGTTATTTCTTTTTCAGTTTCTAAATCTATTACCTTTAATGGTTCAATACTTTTTTCTTTCTTGCAGGTAACAATAGCTAAATCATTGGTATTGTATTCGTTTTTTAGTAACTCATCAATTTCATTTATGTTTTCATAAGCTGTTTTCAAATAAGATATTCCTATTGAAAAAGTTGAAAACACCCTACGTTTAAATGATGTTCTTCCTAAACCAACACCTCTAATTTCAATTAAGGTTGAAATGGTATTTGCCAAAGCAAAAGAAGTAGCACTTGAACGGCCATTATTTGATCCTTGATTAAAATGAATATCTCCTAAAACCTTTTCAGAAGTTAGGTATTCACGGTTAGTAATACCTAAATCATTTAATGAAACTTCCACATTTTTAACAAATTTGTTTTTAGTATAAGCTCTTATTTTTTCAGGAACATTTAAGTTGCCAGAAGTCATTATCATTGCATCATAAAGCGATGTGATTCCATAATTACTTAATTGAGCAAACTCTTTTCTAAATGGTCTGTATTCATGAAAATCTATTGCTACATGAGGGTTAAAATCACTAAAAGTTTGTTTTAAAAAACTACTTTCTTTAATCATTAATTTGGTTTGATCTCTGTTTAAATCCAATCCATTAGCTGCATATCTATCTTGAATTTCATAACCATCAATATTTGCAATGGGTATAATGGCTATTTCTAATTTGTTTAACAAATAGCTGTAACTAGAATCATTTAAAAGCTTTTCCATCAAAAACAATACTCCTTCCGAACTAGCCATTTCATCGCCATGAAGGCCACCTTGTAAAAAAACTCTTAACTTTTTATCGTTTGATTTTTTATTCAAAACTACAAACGGAATTGCTTTTCCTTTTTGACTCTCGCCAATATATTTGATGCTTACTATTCCAGGATGTTTTTTTTGTAAATCGTTTATAAAAAATATTAGTTCATTATAATTTGTAAATCCTTTTGTTTTTTTTAATGCGGGTGTATTAATTTCCACATTGATGTCAGGAAAAAAACTATTTGTTATTTTTTTCGATTGCGGATCAAATTCTTGGGTAAAATTGAAACACAAAATTAGAATTAAAAAAACGATTATTTTATTCATACCTAAAATGATAAAGTGGTAATAATATTCCCTATCCACTCATTATTAATTAGTGGTGCTCCAAATATATCAAGGCTTCCAGCAGATAATTCCACATAAGTAGCAGAAGCTTGAATTTTAAAACCATAACCTCTACTTAAATATTTACTTAAACCAAAAGTATAATAATTAGGTCGGTTATAATATGTTGGATTGTTTAAAAAAGAGTTTAAGTCTGCCCTTAAGTTGGTATATCTTGCATCTATTGAAATTCTGTTTTTAAAATAATACCCAGCTTGTATATTGTATCCACTTCCTAACATCATTCTGCCTTTTACATAATTTTCAACATCTTGAACTCCATTTACTAAAAAAGTAGTAGCAGTTGAACCATCATTTCTTACCCTAATTGAAATATCGTTTGGCACAGTAGCAGTAGTTTGAATGTATTCACCAAGCATACTAAAACCTTTGTATTTGAATAAAAAATCAACACCATATTTTGTAAAATTAGGGAGCACTTCTTTTAAAGAATCATTTAAATAAATAATGGTATTACCTTCACCTCTGCGGCTACTTACACCATAATTTGTACTATAAATAAATCCTATCAATAGTTTTGGAGTAAGTTCTCTAACCACATCTACTTGCCTAAACTGACCAAAATTATTGAACTTGCCAAATGGCAAAAAATCTAATCTTCCACCAATTTTAAAACCTCCTCGGTCGTTTACAAAAACATTTTGACCATCGCCATTGGTTAACGAAATAGCTGGTTTAATAAAAAAATTTCTAGCTACTTTTAATTCGCTTGAAGTAAAAATTCCAAACTCTCTTACAATTCCAAAAGCGGAGGTAAGCCTACTTCTTTCGGGTAATTGCAATGAATTTGAAATCAATAAAAGCTCCAAATTTTCGGTAGGTGAAATGCTTTGTCCAAATTTTATTTGAGTTTTTGGAGTTGGATTATAGGCCACCCAAGCATCAAATAAAAAATTTCCATTGCCTTCATCACCAATTTCGGGTGTTCCACTTAAGTCAATTTGAAATCTGTAATTTATTTTATATTTGGGCATATCGCCAGCAAGCCTAAATCTGAGTCTGCGCATTCTAAATCTGTTATATGTATCGCTTGTTGTATCGGTTGAGTTATATTTTATTTCTAACGAATTTTGAATATAACCACCCAAGCTTATTTCAGAGTTATCTTTATCAGAAAATTTAAAACCCTCGCCAAAAGTATATTTGTTTAAAATAGGATTTTGAGCCAATAATAATTTACATAAAAAAATACTTATAAAAAGTACAAAGTGCTTTATTTTCATCATTTAATTATTCAAAATTTCCTTTAACTATTACTACTTTATTTTCCATCATTAGTTTGCCCTTGGCAAATACATCTGTTAAAACAAAATCTTTATCCAAACAGCATAAATCAGCGTCTGCATTTATTTCAATAATACCTTTATTTTTTAAACCTAAATTATTTGCAGGATTTAAGGTAATTAACTTTATTGCGTCTTCAATGCTTACTTCTTTGGTTTCAATTAGTTGTTTTACTTGTAAATAATTTTGATCAATGGGTGCTTTTCTAAATCCAATGAGTTTGCCGTTTTCATCAAGTTTGTCAAGGCCAGCATTGCCATCGCTACTAAACGTCATTTTATCAATTGAAATACCATTTTCTAATGCATATAAAACAGCTTTGTATGGATCGGTATATTTTGATGCACCAGTAGTAATATCAATCATTCCACCCAACTTTGCAAAAGCAATTGCTTGTTCAAAAAGAGCTTTTGTTCTGCCAACATGAGTAGGGGAAATATGGCTAATTGGAAATTCGTACTCTTCGACTAATTTAAATAAAATATCCATTTTAGGTTTTAAATTCCCTAAATGAATATGTAGAATTCCTTTTTTATTAGCAATCATTCCTCCAACAGTAATTTGCCTTAACATTCTTAGTAATTCAAGCTCAGTTGGGTAGGAAGAACGAATATCAGTAATGGCAATTTTACAACCCAATACCTTGTCAATAAAAATCATATCATCCTGAATGGTATTGGTAATATAGGTAGGTTCAATGCCATAATAACCCGTAAACATATAAGCTGATATTCCTTCACTTTCTAGCGACATTGTTTTTGCATACAAGTTTTTAATACTTCTGGCTGTTCCGTCAGTGCCTAGCAATCCCACAACTGTAGTAGATCCACAAGCTATTAAATCAGAAAGTTTGATTTCTGGAGTCATGGAAGCGAAACCATGTTTTCCACCTGCACCCGTAATATGAATATGTTGGTCAATAAACCCAGGTGTAACAGTTTTTCCCGCTGCATCCCAATATTTACAATACTTGCCATCAAATTCAATATGATCTTCTATAGCAAGAATTTTCTCTTCTCCTATAAGAATATCTTTTACTCCAATATGATTAGGAGTGTATATGTCTGCATTTTTTATTAAAAGCATAATCCAAAATGATAAATTAATAATGTGAGTAACGACAAAGAAATTGGGATTAAATTCCTTTTTACAATAGCCATTGATGATACACCAGCAATTTCTGCTGTGGCTAATAGTACTCCGGCTAAGGGGCTTAAAGCCCTTCCCATAGATGCTGAAAGATTCATAGGTAAAAGTATAGAAGTACTGGCAATACCAAACTTAGCAGCAGCATTAGGAATTAATGGACCAAATGCAAAGAAAGCTGCATTCCCACTTCCCATTAGTATGGCGGCAAAAAATATCATAATGGTCATAATTATTCCTAGTCCAATTGCCCCAAAACCTAAGCCTTGCGAGATCGTTATTAAACCATCTATAAATCCTATTGAAATTAATCCGTTGGCAAAAATTTCGGCCGCAATAATAAGTGTTACTACTGTTTTGAAAATATCACCCATTCCATCGAAAAATATTTTAAAAGATGATAAAATATTTTTAATATTTTTAGTTCTGATTAGTTCAAATATTACAGCAATAAACAAGCTAATTAACATAGCTGTAGTAGTTTCAATTTTTAATTTAATAGGAAAGACGGTGAAAACACCTGAAAAAAGTAATAATATAATCAGCGGTAAAATAGGTATTATACCATAAATAGCAGGTGCTTGAATAATTTGTTTTTCTATTTTAGCATCAACCAATGGCATTAATTTATCTTTTTTATCGTAATATTTGTTTACAAAAAAATACGAAATCATAACCACAATATTTAAAATTATAGCAATAGGTATTTGCATATTTATAAAATATGGTACAGTTTCAATATTTGCAATTTGTGTGGCAGATGCTGTAATAACAGAAGCTGGCCCAATACAAAATGCGGTACTACTTGTAATAATAGAAACTGCAGCTAACCTACTTACACCTAAATTTATTAAAATGGGAAAAACAGAAGCCATTAATAACAAGCCTAAACCTGCTGCTGAGGGTACACATATAAATAATAATTGGCCAATTGGCACCACACAAACAGCTGCTAAATGAGGTTGTTTTTTTAAGAATGATAATGGCTTTAAAGCAATTCTTACCAATGCTTCCGAAGCACCAATTTTGTCGATATAAGCCACAAATCCGCCTATTGCCATGATCATTAAACCTACATTCGCATTGGTACTTGAGAACGATTCTTTTATAAATTCAAAAATATTAATTAGTAAAAAACTATTTTCTTCAAGCACAATTGTGTGATTGAAATAATCTAAACCACCTTTGATTAATAACAATGTAATTCCAGCAATAAGCAGTACTGCTTGAGGGAAATAGTTTTTAAGTAAAAGTTTTGCAACAATTATGATTACAATTATTGATAATATAAAACCAGCATACTGCATACTTATATTTGATTAGTTAAAATGGATCGCCAGTTACTTTTGTACCTGGACTAAATTTTTTGGCGTTTACATTCACGTGTTGTACAAAATCTCCGGTTATATCTGGGTTTCTGGTATATGATTCATTTGGATTGTCTGACCAAGGTGTAATATCAATTGAAAGAACAACAATATTCAAAGCATCTTTAATTGTAATTACATCACCGGCATTGGTTAAGTTTAAATCGCCAGTTGTAGTTTTTTGAACCAAAGCGTTTCCAAAGGTTCCTGTTAAAGTGCCTCCTCCAAAAATTACTAATGCTTTTTGTGGTTGTAAAATAGTTCCAGCTATAATAACATGTCTAGGAGTATCTGATAAAAGTGCATTTGCATCAAAAATTTTATAGCCACTTAAATCAATTGCTTTTGATGAATTATTATATATTTCAATAAACTCATCTTGACTTTGTGAATAAATACCATCTCCATTAGCATCTCCATCTAAACCAGAATTTGATGGATCATATAAAATTTCATTGAAAATTAAGTTTATTGGATTAGTAACGTCATCATCTTCTATGGTAATTTCAGTAATTTGAATGCCATTTTCTGCAGCACCTATAACTGATTCAATTGCTATGTTTATAATTTCGTTACCTTCTTTCAAAGTATCTTGAAGAGCAAACAAAGAAGCGGTATTTGATAAACTTCCTGAAGGAATAACAATTGTAATATTTGAACTGTAATCGGTATTTAATATTGCAGTTCCTGTGTAGGAAAGAATCACTTGAACATCGCTTGAAGAAATAGTATTTAATTCTACTTTTATTAGTGCAGAATCGTTATTTTCAGAAATGATAGTATTATTAACAGAAAGACTCACCGAACTGCCAAATGATATTACATTTTTAGGCGCCACATCATCGGTTTTACAAGCATTAAATGCAACAAGTAAAAAACCCATTGCTAAGCAAATAGTATTATTTCTCATTTTGTAATTATTGTATATTAGTTTTTATTATTTTAAAATTTGCCCAAGAATCATTTACTTTAAATTCAATAAAATATACACCAGCAGCTAATGTTTCTATATTTATTTGATTTGATTCTAAAACACCAACACTTAATAAATTTCCGTAAATACTTTTTATTTTATATTCGTTTAAATTCATTGTAGTTGCTATATTTATCATACCATTTGTAGGGTTTGGAAAAATATTGATTTTACTTTTAAAAAGTTCCTTCAAACTGGTTTGGTTTGAAATATTAATATTTAAAGAATCAGATTTTCCGCTGCCATCATTAGCAGTTGCTTTTACTGTTACCGTTCCATTAGCTATTGCCGTTAATAAACCCTTGTTACTAATGCTTGCAATTGAATTTTTATTAACCGACCATGTTACTGAGGTATCCGTTGCATTTTTAGGTAGTATATCGGCATAAAAACTTAATGTTTCATTTGGCTCTGAAATTGTAGTTACATTTCCTTCTGTACGAATTTTTAATGATGTAACTTTAAAAATCTGATTAGTAATAGTAATGTTTATAGAATCGGCTTTTCCACTGCCATCGTTGGCCATTACTTTAACTTTTATTATTCCGTTAGCTAAAGCAGTTAGCAATCCATTATTATTTATTGAAGCAATTGCTTTATTGTCAATATCCCAAATAACAGTTGTATCAGTTGCATTTTTTGGTAATACATTTGCATATAATAATAATGTACCATTTGTAGTTGAAATGGTGTTCACATTTCCTGATGAAGTAACAGTTACAGACGAAACCATTATACCAGTAATTTGTCCCGTAATATTTATAGTTTTGGTTCCAAAAATACCGCTTCCATCATTTGCCGTTGCTTTTACAATTGCATTTCCATTGGCTATAGCTGTTAATAAACCATTACTATTTATTGATGCTACACCCGAATTGGTTACTGACCATGTTACAGTTGTATCTTTTGAATATACTGGCAATACAGCAGCAAGCATTTGAAGTGTTCCTTGATTTTGAGAAATGCTATTCACATTATTTTCTCCGTTTACAGTTATCGTTCTTGCTTTTAATTCCGTACAGATTGGATAAACGCATTTTGAGTTAAAAACAGTGGTAGAACTATCAGTACAATTCAGTGCACCGTAAATCCAATTTCCTGTATTATTTTTAAAAGCCCAAGAGCCGGTATATTCCCAATCTTTTCCGGTGCCATCTATATTTGCATTGCCAAAAGTTTCAACAACTTCACCCACTTTGAAAAGTTCCACAGCATCATCGCCATTTTGAGAAACAATTCCAGCTGAATCAATAATAATGGTATTGAATGCCGACCAACATTCGCCAAAATAACTAGCAATGGATGCCGAGTCTCTTACTACTATTATTTGATTTCCTTTGGCTACTGCAATTGCAGGGAATCTAAGTTCTTGTCCATTTGTACCACCCCCATTATTAGCCACTCCAATTCCATATATACTTAAATTTGTAATGTTGGTATCTGCAATGAGGTGTATTGATTTTCCTGCAGAAGTTCCAAAAGGAATTTTGAAATCGGTAATTCCTTTTAAGCTTAATTCATTTGCACATTGAATACATTTTTCGAAACAAACTGATTTTAAAATACTATCAGTTTTTATAATTGAATAACGGTTTATAGCAGTTCCATTTTGTCTAGTACATGCACTAACACTCATAAAATTTTCTAGAATAATAGTATCAATAACAAATTTAAATTCTAATGTATCTGATGCAATGGCTAAAGTAATTTCCCATAAACCATCATGATTAGTATCTTGCAATGTATTGCAACTATTACACCATTGGTTAAAGTTACCAGCAATATTTACTTTATTAAAGTTCAAACCATATTTATTCATGTCTACTTTAAAAGTAATAGAGTGAGCTAAACTATAAATAAAACCAATGCCATTGATATTAGTTCCTGGCGAAAATTTTCTTGTACCTAATGTTGAATGTTGAACAAAATTACCTGTAATATCTGGAGATCTTGTATATGATTCATCGGGATTATTTGATAATGCATCCGAGTCGAAAGTAAGTATTGATACACCAGCATTATTTTTTATTGTTATTTTCTCGCCTGTATTGTTTAGACTTAACCCCGAAGTGCCTGTGTCGGCCAAAACAATTACATTTCCAAATAAACCAAATGGTATACCTCCACCAAAAACCACTAAAGCACTTCGAGCAGGAATAATAGTCCCAATAGGGAATTTATAAACCAAACTACCTACTAAAGTATCATCCCAAATTTCGTAACCACTTATATTTAAGTTGGAAGTACTTGTATTGAAAAATTCTATAAATTCATCTTGCGTTTGACTATAAACTCCATCACCATTAGCATCGCCAACTAAGGTAACGTTTGATGGATCGTATAAAACTTCATTAATAATTAATTGCGCTTTACTATTTTTACAAATAAAAAAGGCTAAAACAAAAAGTAGGTGTATTTTTTTCATTTTGATTTACTTACGCGATTGAATTTTTTAAATAATTAACAAA
>CAISTO010000139.1 GCA_903888395.1 uncultured Bacteroidota bacterium
CGTTTAAATCAATTTGATTTTGATGGGCAAAATGCCAAGTCTGATGTGATTGTTGTAAAAGTAAGCGCAAATGGAAATAATCAATTAGAAGTGTTTCCAAATCCGTTTGAAAATAATTTGAATTTGGTAATAAATAGTTCCATCAATACCAATGCGCAAATTGAAATAATAGATGTGCAAGGAAAAATGGTGTATCAAAATACCATTCGTTTAACACAAGGATTTAACAGTTATTCAATGAACGATTTAAGTGCATTGCCAAATGGTACTTATATTATTCAAGTAAATAATAATGAAAATATTCAAACCATAAAAATTAATAAAGTGAAGTAAAAGCAAATTGTTTGGAGCGGGAAAATGTAGAGACGCGATTCATCGCGTCTTAGAATAAAAGATACAAAACATTCCGTATTTTATTATACCATTACAGGCGTCCTCGCCTTCAATTTTGCTTCGGTATTATAGATATTGGCGAGGACGAAAACATTTGCTAATACTCCAAATTTCTACTTTCATTTTGTTTGTTTATTCATTGCAAAGCAAAAAAAAAGAACGCAACAAATGCGTTCTTTTTTTGAAATTATAATCACATACTTTTTTTTATTCAACTACCAAACGCAATACTTTTTTGTTTTGGTTGATGGTAATATTTACAAAATATACACCTGCATTCAAAGTAGAAATATCAATTGGTAATAATTCTTTGTTGCTAATTGTGTTAGTTTGAATAAATTGTTTTTTACCTAAAACATCTACTATTTCTATGATGGCTGTGGCACTTTTATATAAATCAAATTGTAGGTTTACAAACTTATTAGCAGGATTTGGAAACAAACTAACATTTCCTAGTTGATTAAATTGTTCAGCCACACCAATGTTTGATTTTACATTTACATAAAGTTCTTTTACTACGCCTTTACAGTTTGATGAATTTGTTTCTCTAACCCTAATAACTGCAGTTGTAGCATTTGCAGCGCCCCATTTTACAGTAGCAGTATTTGTATTTCCGCCAGCTGTTACCGCGCCACCACCATAGGCTATCCAAATATAAGTAGAGTTAGGTGAACCCGTTACAGAATAAGTAGCAGTTTCATAATTTTTCAATTCATTTAATCCAGAAATATCACTTGTATTTGGAGCATCATTCACTGTTAAATTATAATTTGTAGGAGTTGAGGTACAACCACCTTTGGTAATCGTTGCAAAATATTTCCCACTCATGGAAGCATTCACATTTCTTAAAGTAGGACTTTGCATGTTTGAATTAAATCCAGCAGGACCTGTCCAGTCGTAAGCCGCACCAGCAGTAAAAGAAGCAAATAACTGAATACTATCGCCACCGCAGGCAACACCAGTAACAGGATTACTACTTAACGATGGTGGATTTGGGAAAGTATTTATTAAAACTGAAGTAGAGGCGGTAGCGGAAACACATGATGATGAAATTGCAATTACACTGTAATCGCCTGCTTGTGTTAAAGCCACATTTGTTAGAACCGGATTTTGTAAACTTGAGTTAAAGCTATTTGGGCCAATCCAATTGTAAGTTGCACCACTAATATTTGAAGCTGATAAAGTGATATTGTCGCCAATACATTTTGGACCAGAATTACTAGCTGTAGGTGCATTAGGTGTTGAATTTATAAGCACTGTGGTATTTGCAGGAACTGACGAACATCCATTTACAATAGATGAAACACTGTATGTTCCACTTCCAGAACTTAACAAATCTTTTAGCAAAGGATTTTGATCAGTAGAACTAAAATTAGGGCCAGTCCATTTGTATGTTGCACCACTTACATTAGAAGCAGAAAGCATTAAAGTAACTCCTTCACAAATTGGTGAATTATTAGATGGAGTAGGAGCACTAGGAATTGGTTTTACTATTACAATTGCTGACGAAGATGGAGAAACACAACCAGAATCAGTTACTGTTAAACTATAGCTACCAGTATTTAGTGCAGTAGAATTTTGTATAAATGGATTTTTTGTAGTTGAACTAAAACTGTTTGGACCTGTCCAAGTAAAAATAGCATTTGGGCCAACAGTATTAGAAGAAGCAAAAAGCTTTAAACTATCACCTAAACAAACGGCACCACCACTTGTGGCAGATGGTGCGGCTGGAATTACATGTGTAACTACATCAGTACTTGCAGAGGCTGAAGTTCCACACCCAGCAACGGTTACATAAACACTGTACAAACCTTTTTTAGCTGAATTGGCATTGGTAATAGATGGGTTTTGACTGTTAGAAGTAAATCCGTTTGGTCCACTCCAATTATAAGCAGCTCCTGAAATATTTGATGCTGATAAACTAATGGTTGAACCATCACAAACAGGGCCATTGTTACTAACAACTGGTGCAGCTGGTAAGCTATTAATTACCAAAGTAATGTTTCCTTGGTTAGAAGTTCCGCATGCTGAAGTAGTAGCCGAAACGCTATAAATTCCAGCATTTAATGAAGTTACTCCATTTATAACAGGATTTTGCTGAGTAGATGTAAAACTGTTTGGACCTGTCCAAGCATAAGTAGCATTTGGAATTGTAGCCGCTGATAATTGTAAGTTTTGTCCTGGACATAATGGGCCATTTGTACTTGCAACAGGCGTAGGTGTTAAAGTTGTAATTAACACATTTGTTATACTTGCTGTAGATGCACATCCATTAACAGAGGCAATTACACTATAGCTTCCAGCATCTAAAGTGGTTAAACTTGAACGAACAGGATTCTGAGAAGAAGAAGTAAAACTATTTGGTCCACTCCAACTATAAGTTGCGCCAGCAATACTACTTGCCGTTAAACTTAATGCTTGCCCTGTGCATAAAGGTCCGTTGTTACCAACAGTTGGTGAATTAGGAACATTATTGACTAAAACAGTGGCAGAGCCAGCAGTAGAACTACAATTATTAGATGAAATAACTACTGAATAAGTTCCAGCAAATGAACTTTGAACGTTTGCACGTGAAGGGTTTTGTTGAGTTGATGAAAATCCATTTGGGCCAGTCCAATTATAGTTTCCACCAATATAAGTAGATGAAGTTAAGTTCAAATTATCGCCAACACAAAGTGGAGAATTACTAGTAACCACAGGAGTTATAGGAACTCTATTTACTGCACCTGCAACGGGGAATGGCCCTAGTGTTCCACAACCACTTACAGTTACTGATACATTGTATAATCCAGAATCGGCCATGGTGGTAGTGGAAATAAATGGATTTTGAGAGGTAGATGAAAAGCTATTTGGCCCTGTCCATGAATAAGAAGCGCCAGTAATAGCAGTTACAGTTAAACTTAACGTTTGTCCTGCACAGCGAGGGCTATTGCTGGAAGCCACCGGAGTGGTAATAATGGTTACATTGGTGCTTGCCACCGCAGACGAACATTGACCAATAATGGCCATTACTGCATAAGTTCCTACAATGGTTAAATTAGCATTTGCAATGGTCGGATTTTGTAATGTGGAAGTAAATCCGTTTGGTCCAGTCCAATAATATGAAGCGCCAGCAATAGTGTCGGCTCTTAACTGTAATGTAGCTCCACTGCATAATGGACTATTATTTGAGGCATTTGGAATAGCTGGAGCAGCGGGAATTTGATAAGTAATTTCGTCAACACAGCCAATTCGCCAGCCATATAATGTATCTTTTAATTTTACTGAATAAGGAATTCTATAGTTATAAGTTCTTGATCCATTTACTGCGTACCAAGTTCCTGAGCTGTCGCCATAATCCCACATGCAACTTAGCTGCGGAATGTTTTGAAAAGCACGAACGCTATAAAATGGATTGAATAAAACATTGGAAGATGTATTGGTAAATGTAATATTGTTGGATCCTGTAATGCAAGCAGAACGAGTAAAGTTTGCATTTAATGAATAAGAAACATAAGGTAAGAAAATAAAATCGGCATTGAATATGGGACCGCCTACATTTATTCCATAACTTCTAATATAAGTAGTTCCTATTCTTACTGAACTTAACCATTCACTTCGTCCGTTTGGAGGAGTTGCAGTCCAACTGTTTGCAATCACTGAAACATTTAAAGAGCTGGAAGTTTCTACTGTAATAACATAAGGATTACTGGTGGTTACAGGAGTAGAAAACACCGCTGATTTTTTAAGAACTGAAAGTAATCCACCACCAAAACTAGAATCAACATTTACTGTAACTGAAGCCAAAGGCAAACCTGTAGGCATGGAATCGGTTCCGGCAGCGTACATTCTGCATGTTAACGATACCACAGCATTGAGTGTTGTACTGCTTTGCCAAGCAAAAAAATCGAAGCCAGCAACAGTAATTGCATTGGGTGCAGGATACCATTGAGCAAATGCATTTCCACTGGTGCTTGCATTTAATGAAATGGCATTAAATGCTGTAGTTTTATTATAAGGATAATACAAAGTATCTACTCCGCAACTGCCAGTTTTTCCAAGCCTTGAGGTATGGTTATAACTCATACTTGGGTGTGATAAATTATTGATAATATTAACGGTAGAAGTTTGTATGTTTTGTGCTTTAAGCAACGACATACTTAATAACAATAAACAGAATGAAATAATGATTTTTTGAGTACAATATTTGATCATAATTGAAAAATTTTAGTAATTCGAATATAAAAATATTTATTACAAAAATCATTTATTAAAAAAATAATTGTTTTTTTTACAATTAATAAACGACTGTTATTTAATGAAAAGCACGCGTAAGGGATAGCAGTGGAAATCCTTTTTTGTAATGGTTTTGCGGGCTGCATAAAAAAGATTGGAACAAATAGCCCGACCCGCAAGCGTTGGCCTATTTATTGGAAGCGGGTTACGCCCAAGATAAAACCATTAACTTAAAATACTTAAAATTAACTTGATTGGTATTTCTACGAAATAATTTTTTTTATTGAACCACATAGTAACATAGAAAACATAGTTTGATAGCTGCGTTATTTTTTTAAATTGAATTTTATTTAACTACTCCCAAACGCAAACGCATTTGCCTAAAATTAAGGAATATCAAAAGTTTAGTTCCGGAGGAACGGCCTTATGATAGCCACCAGTGAAACTGGTGGTATTATGTATAATTAATAGAACGAAACCCCCAAAATCTCTGCGAAAAGCTTTTAAGA
>CAISTO010000140.1 GCA_903888395.1 uncultured Bacteroidota bacterium
CAATATTAGGCAAAAGGAATTTAGTTCAAAATGCAGTTGACCAAATGCTCAATTCTATGCAAAATATTTTATTGCAGGAATTGGAAGATTTTAAAGGTATTTTTATAGCAACCACCAATCTAATTGAAAATATAGATGGAGCTTTTGACCGAAGGTTACTATATAAATTAAAGTTTGAAAATCCCAATGATGAAACTCGTTATAAAATATTACAAAATCAATTTGCAAATATCAATAACAAAACGCTTAAGTTAATTAGCACGCAGCACCAATTAAGTGGCGGGCAAATTCAAAACATAAAAAAGAAGTTTGTAATAGACCAATTGCTTTTTGATAACAATTCAAATATTTCTAATAAATTAATTGATTTTATTGAAGAAGAAACACAGTTTAGGTCAATAACTAAAAACAAAATTGGATTTAATAAATAAGTAATAGTAGTGTAATTATTACATTTAATAGGCAACAAAAAAACCTAGGTTAATTTGACAATTAATCTAGGTTTTTATACATTAATCCAGTAATCAATAATAAAAAATCACAAGCTTATCTTTACTTTATAAATAATTATGCCCTTCAATTGCTTCAATTGTCAATCCTAAATCGCCCCTAACAATTCTAAAATAAATGAATGGTTCATGCTTATCAAACATAAAAGCGTCAGCCCCTCCTCCTATCATATTTTCATCATTTATTATTTTTCCCAAAAACATATATGAAACATTAGAATAACTGATTTTTGATTTTTTAAGACAATCAACCAGTGAGTCTAAATTATCGCAATTAATTGGATGAAGGTTTTTATTATAGGCTATTGTATGACCCATAATAAAACCCTCCACGTCAGTTAGGGAAATTGCTTGTGCATGTGCATTCATAAACCTAAACAGGATTACAAATAATAATAAGTATTTTTTGTTTTTCATTTTATTTTTCTCCTTTAATCCATGTTCTAATTTATAATAATATTACGATTAAAACTAATATTCCAGCTGATATACAATTCATATTTTAATTAATTGTGTTATAAATTTCAAAACCAAGTTGATGTAGAACAATACATTTTTCATATTCTTCATTATTTTCAAAATATTGTACCAACTCATTAATTTCACTTATAATTTCAATGGGTTTTTCTTTAATTAATGCAGCTTTATAGGTAACAGTTATGGCTTCATACATTTTGTAATAATACATGTCTGTATTCTCTTTTGCCCTAATTAAAATTAAATCAAGGAGCAACATACAATAATCGTTTTTTACATTCATCATCATCATTTTTAAGTTTAAAAAAGATCTTCGGGAAATTTCCTGAGTCTATAATTTTCCCCTTTAGTTTTAATAATTTCAAAAACCTTAATAACGGTTGGAATAATTTTAGCTGAATTGTATAGGTAACCTGCTGGTATTTCAGGAACAGTTATTTTTGAATAGGTATCAATGAATAAAATCTCTCTTATTTCACCCGATTTCATTATTTCATAATAATCTATTGGTTTAGAATCGCCAATAAATGTGGAACCCAAACGATGGTATAAAAAGGGTTTAAAGTCATCTGTTACCAATGAATTCAAAAATTCGATTGATTCGGGTATACCGTTAATTTTAATTGGGTTATCAATTGATTTCCCATAATTGTTTTCTAATTGATTCATAAGTTTAATATTTTATTCTGGATAACCTGCTACTATTGCTAAACTTCCAAAAGATTGCCAATTATTTGGAAAATCAGATTTGGAAAATATTTTGGAAACACCTAAACTATTAAAGGCATACAATGAATTGGGGTCAACAGTTTTACCCAAATAAGGAATTGCTAAAACCCAATGAGTATGTTCTCCAATATCACCCATATACAGCACCATACTTTCTAGGTCAAGGCTATTTATATTTTTTGTAAAACGTACATCATAATTGATTTCTCTTTCATGATGAATAGTAAATCCAATTCTATCGTTTTTAACGATTATAAATGGATAATCAGTTGATTTTGTAGATACCAATAAGATTCCATCTTCGCAGGTAACTGAATGAAAGGTGTCATAAATTTTAAGCATAATCATATTTTTTTTTGTTTTACAAAGGTAAATTGTCGAATTGTAAACAATTTACAACTCATTATTTTTATTAATTAAATCCAATTTTATTTTTGTTTTGCCTGAATCCAATTTCATTTTGTACATAATCTAATAACAAATCATTAGGTGTATTTTCATTGCCAAATAAAATTTGATCAGCCATTAGTTTCCGTTTCACATTTTGAATTTGACCACCACTAAGTTCAAAATCATTACTTATTTTTTTCAATATCTCAGCATTGAAATCGACAAACTGTGATTGTAAAATATCAAATCTTGTTGATGCGTTTGGCAAGTCGAATTTTTGTTTAAATAATAATCTTCTATCAAATGCATTGTCAATATTGTTAATCAAGTTGGTAGTGGCAATAAATATCCCTTTAAAGTCCTCTAATTCCTGTAATAATATATTCTGTAAAGAATTATACATTTGGTCTACAGCATGCTGTACATTGGTTCTAAAACCCAATATTGCATCTGCCTCATTAAACAATAAAATGGGTGTATTTTTATTGTATTTCAAGGCATCTGCGTATTCTTTAAATACTTTTTTCAGGTTTTTTTCCGACTCACCAACCCACATATCTTTTATTCCAGAAATATCTACTTGGTAAATATTTCTTTTATGTTTTAAAGCCAATTGTTTTACCAATTCTGTTTTGCCTGTTCCCGGCAATCCATGGAATAACATGGTTAAACATGGCTTCATGCCATTTTCTTGGAACTTTTTCATGAGCATTTTATAGTTTTCATTTAACAATAAATGATCTACTTTATCATAGTTTGATGATGATTCTGAATTGAAAAATAGTTTTTGTTCTGATAAATCAGCTGGTTCTATCAGCAAACAATGCCTTACAGTCTTTCGTTTAGTTTCTGAATCTTGATGTAACTCTTCTAACAAATCATTGGTTTTATCTCCAATATTTACGGCTGATAGATCTATAAAATTAGGTCTTTTAAAAACAACAAAGCCTCCAGTAATCATGAAACTTTTTCCATTTAAAATTCTGTTTTTAAACCAAAAAGTATAAGCAGGATCTTGAGTAAAAATTTCAATGATATTATTTAAATCAAATTCCTCTCTACCCACAACCACTTCTGTTGCCATCCATATAATCATTACTTTTTCTAATGCAATCAGTTTTTTATTTTCCATGATAACATGAATAAAATTGAATTTTGTATACTTTTCTATTTCAATACAAATGGTTTCTGTTAACTCATCCAATTCATAATCACCAATGGCAATACTGATAAACTGCCTAATTTGAAGCAATGCTACCGCTAAGTTTTCTGGGGCTGGTTTTACTAATTTACTTTTATCATTATACGTTATTGCATCCAATAAATCTTTTGAAATTTCTATTTCATCAGTTTTAAAAGTGTGAAACTTTCTTTTGGAAATAGAGAGCCAACCTTTCTTTTTTAAACTTTTTATAGTTTCAAAACTGTTGATAATAGCTAATGGCTCAAACCCCATGTATTTCATAATTTTTTTTACAGAATTAACCTCGCCCATTAACTGTTCACAAATCATTACTGAAAGTAGAGCAGCAAAATTTTTATCTAAATCTAAAAATTTTGAGACTAATTGAAGTTCATTATTTAACTCAATTAATAGAGCGGGTTGACGCATCAATTTTTCTTTATTTTCATAAATTTTAGTAATGCTTTCTAATAATGGATTATTTGATTGTATTTTCATATTGTTAATTTTTTAAATGGTTAATAATTGAATTGCTATTAAATTTAAGTACGAACATTTTTTATTCGCCATTCGATGTATTTATTTATTTTCTGGTTAGGAACAAGGGAATCGTAATCGTTTCTGTATGGATAAACGTTAGCCACACCATTATTTATATTAAGAAAAACATTTTTTGATTCGTAACGATTTCTATTGAAATTAAATAATTTTAAAGCGGTATTGGGTATATTGTTTAAAGTACAAAGGTAATTTGTTGGTTTTGCCTTATATTTATAATAGCTCAAATCACATTTCATATTAGGGTCCACAAACCATTCAATATTCAATAAATGGGTATCTATTCGCCAAAAACTATAATCTTCCAAATCATAATAATATTTTTTTTTGTCGTATAAATAAGGATAAAGTAATTCAAAATCGTTTAAACAATTATGAGCAAATACAGCATAGTTATCGGAACAAATTAAACCGTTTGCGGCTACTGATAAATCAGATTTATGGACATTATATTTTAAGTGCCATAAATAACGATTGGTAATAACAGGTTTCTTACTTAACCTATTTAAAAAATTAAAATTAAACTCATCAGATGGATCATAAAATAAATCTTTGACTGGCATTTTTTCCTCCTTTTTTTAAAACATGGTGTAACAACACCCCTCGTGGGCGTTATATTTATATTTTATGAGGGAGTACTTATTTTACTTTATCTGGGTGCAAACATACTATACCGAATTGTAGTGGAATTACAACGGAAATTATTTATATATTTTTTTTAATTTTAATAAAATATG
>CAISTO010000141.1 GCA_903888395.1 uncultured Bacteroidota bacterium
CTTTATTTGCAAACATATGGTTACAGCGGTAATTTAGCAAGTGCCGAATGGGCAGGATATTTAAAGAAAGCAAAAGCGATGAATCCCGAGCGTTTTAATTATTGGATTGATAAAGATGATTTTCAAAATTTAAGAGCACCGGAGATTAAGAAGGAGTTTTGTGAATAAAATTATTTTAATTAAATAGTATGAACTAAAATATATTTGATTATTTTTGTTTAATCACTGCTCCCTATTTACCGCCTCCACAATTTTATTATTTATTAATTAGTATGAGATTTAAATTAGTTTTAATTATAGGGTTTATATGTTTTACATTAAATTTATGTAATGCGCAAGCATACCTTGGATGGATAACTAAAACAGTTAATTTTAGAACAGAGCCATCTAAAACAGGAGCAGTCATTTCAAGTTTAAAAGCCGGAACTCAAATTTTTATAATTTCAAGCGAAGCGGATAATGACTTTTATAATATTATTGATATTAATACAAATGAGGAAGGATATGTGCATAAGTCCTTTATTAAATTTGGCGACGCAGTTGAAAAGAATGAAGGAGGATTATTTTCTCCTAATGGAATGTCATCATCCTATGATCCTGAATTAGCAATTTATAATAATACTAACAGAACATTAACCTTAAAACTTAATGCAACACGTTATACATTTTATCCGAATGAAAGAAAAACGATTACAATATCTGCAGGTTACTATGATTATATAGCTTCAGCGCCAGGCGTAATGCCTAATATAGGAACTGAAACGGTACAAAGTAATAATAAATATAGTTGGGAGTTTTATATTCAAACTAAATATGGGTATTAGTAAAATTTAAAAATGAAAAAAATGAAAAATAAAAAATTGGCTATTGGAATATTTTTTTGCTTGTTATTAATTAATTTGACCTCATGTGCTCCTGCTGGATATGAATACTCAAAGGCAGGCTTCTTTTCAGGAATTTGGCACGGGTTTATTATTGTATTTTCCTTAATTGGAAAACTATTTGGCGCTGATATTGGTATTTATGCAGAACATAATACTGGATTTTTTTATTGGTTAGGGTTTATTATTGGGATAGGTGGATTTGGTGGCGGTGGCGCTGCAGCAAGAAGGTAATGAAACTATAGCAATATATTTATCCTTATGAAAATATTAATATCGTAATAATTTATTTAGTAAATTAATTTTAAATAAAAAAAGTATGGAAACATCATTAAAAGGTCACTTTCTCAATTTGTACCATATTGCACTTTCAGATTTGCAAGTAGCAACTACAGAATTGGAAATGATCTATAAAATTGGCGAAGAAAAAGGAGTTTCAAGAGCTGAAATTGACGAAATTGTAATTAGTCCTGATTCTGTTAAATTTACAGCACCTGAAAGCGTTCTTGAAAAAATTGAAAGTCTTTATGATTTTGCACGAATTGCATGGGCAGATGGAAAAATTGACGAAAATGAAGAACGAATAATGACATTGTTTTGTACTAAATTTGGTTTTGAATTAGAGAATGTGCCTACAATTGTAAAATTCCTATTAGAAGAAGCACAAAAAGAAACTTCAAAGGAAATAATTTTTAAAATCGTTTCAGAAAATCTTTAATTATGGACTTATCACAAATAAAAAAGGGTCTTTTTTCTATCAAAAAAATAGAAAATAATGATGAGGATTTGACAATCCAAAACGAAAATCAAAGGGAAAATAGAACATATGCTCAGCTTGGCTTTTTGGAAGCTGGTCGAAATGGAGGAAACTGCTCAAGTTTAAGTGTTAATTTGCATGCAATTTATCATCAATTTAGAGAAAGTATAAAAAATGACGTTGCTAGGCAAGAACAATTAAGAATGCCAATTAGAATAAGGTTAGAAGGCTATCGCACTGACAATGAAAACCTAGAAAGAAGAATAGAGAGATCAAAATCTAATAATCTTGCAAGGGTAGCACAAAGAATAGAGGAACTTAGAGGCGAGTTATCTCATATCAGGAGAAATCCTCAGGAAATAACAGGTGATGGTTCTGGTAAGGCAAGTTTTTTGATTGGCGGGACAATACTTCTTTTCTTGACAATGTACCTTTTCATATTTTATAGTTCAGCTTCATATTCATCATTTTTTAAAGAATTTGATGTTAATGAAATTGGTGTAGCAAATTCCATTTTTGATCCAAAAGCACTTTCGAAATCAATGAAAGATGGGTTTACTGAACTCGCACTGATATTGACTATTCCATTTGTATTTATTGGTTTAGGATATTTAATTCACAAATTCCAAGAACAGAAAAATAATTATAAATATTTAAAAATAGCTGTGCTTATTATTATAACTTTTATTTTTGATAGTATATTAGCTTATGAGATTACAGAGAAAATTTATAACACTTTAAAAGAAAATGATTTAGGAGGTAATAAACCCGACTACACTATTGCAATGGCTTTTAAGTCAGTAAATTTCTGGCTTATAATTTTCGCAGGATTTATTGTTTATATTATTTGGGGATTTGTTTTTGATTTTGTAATGGAATCTTACTTTAAAATGGATAAAGTTAATGTGGCAATACAAGAAAAGCAAAAAGATATTAGAAATGCTGAAGTCGAGCAAAAAAGAATAGAAGATCAGATTGATGCTGATTTGTATACTTTAGATAATAATAGCAAGGAAATAAATAAACTTAATAGGGAAATTGAGGGTTACATTGTCCCTCGAGAATTTGAGCACTCTATTTTCAGTTTCTCACAAGGTTGGATGTCTTGGATGAAGCAGAGTGGAAAAACACAAAATGACTTAATTGAAGCGA
>CAISTO010000142.1 GCA_903888395.1 uncultured Bacteroidota bacterium
ATGCATGGTGGAAGCGAGTTTATGCGCAGCAAAGGCCTTGCACCATTAAAAGAAATTGTAAAAGAAATTCCTAGTGGTAAAATATATTTTCATGGTAAACGCGATACTTATAATATGAGAGCTGCCAACCAATTTGTTTGGGAAAATATTGGAAAAAATGCTGAAGAAAATAACGTAAAATCTAATTCAAAAGAAATTCCATATCAAAATAGTAATTTTAAAAATATGCTTGCTTATTGGCAAGGTTTAATGCTGTTAAGAACGCAAATTTTACAACCGCTAATTGATGCATTGCCTGCAAAAAATACCAATAATTTAGAAAGTTTAAGCAAACGATTTGTTACGCCAAGTGCTTATACGAGTGAGTTTATACAATTTATTTTACCTGAAAACAAAGCCATGCTTGGATACATGATTGGAAATAAAATATTGGTGTTAATCAATAACGATAACAAACCAAATAGTTTTGATGCGCGTAAAATGAACTTAAAAGGCAGGTGGAAATTGATTGCAAATAGCAATGAAATTAACTTAGATGGTATCAGTCAAAAAACATTGATTGGAAATCCAATTAGGGCCAATGGAATTTGTATTTGGTTAAATGAATAAATAAATGAAAAAAATAATCACTTTAGGTTTGTTTTTTTTGTGGGCAAACATTCAATTAAAAGCACAAGTTTTTGACGGTTTTTCAGATGGAAATATTAATGTTAACCCAACTTGGGAAGGCGATGACAGCCTTTGGCAAATTAATAGCAATTACCAATTGCAAAGCAAAGGAACTTCGGGAAGTGCCAAAGATATTTGTTTAAGTACGCAAGCCAATTTTCAAAAAAATACTGAATGGCGTTTTTCTATTCAGTTAAATTTCAGTCCGAGTACACAAAATTTTTGCAGATTTTACCTAGCCGCTGACCAAATAAATTTAAAAGGAAACCTGAATGCATACTATATTCAATTTGGGGGAAGTACCGGAAATACTGATTCTATAAGCTTATACAAACAAGAAGGTGCTATGCGAACTCGAATCATTGCTGGAAGACCAGCAACAGTTTCAAAAACAAATAACAACATAGCTATAAAAGTTAATAGAGACAGCTTAGGCAATTGGATTTTATACAGCGATACTGCTGCTAATGGAAATTTTGTATTAGAAGGAAATGTATTTGATACCACTTTTAAATCCACTGAATACACCGGAATATTTGCCCGCTTTACTTCAACTAATGTTTCAAATTTTTATTTTGATAATTTATACATAGGCGAACCTATTATTGATTTAAATCCGCCAAAAATTGAAAATTATTCATTCATCAATGACAGTGTGATACAAATAAATTTCAATGAAAGATTAGATATCAATACTGCCAACAATATAAGTAATTTTGAATTGAATTATTCCTTTCCAGTTATTATAAATACTGAGCTTAGCAGTGATAATAAAAGTATTTTAGTGAGCTTTGAAAATTCATTTATTTCCACAAATAATTATATTTTAACTGTTAAAAACATAAGCGATTTGGCCAATAATGTGATGCCTGATACCAATCTCACTTTTTGGTTTTACAAACCAAGTATAGACGATATTGTAATCAATGAAATAATGCCTGATCCATCACCGAGTAATGGATTACCAGATGCTGAATTCATGGAACTTTATAACCGAACAAACTACCCAATAGACATCAGTAATTGGAAAATATTTGATTTAACAGGTTTTGTAAGCATTCCAAATTATATTATTCAACCCAAGGAGTATTTAATTATTAGCAATCCTACCAATGAAAATTTATTTAAAAGTTATGGTAAAACTTTAGCCGTTCCCTTTTTAGTTACTTTGAATAATGATGCAGATTTGGTTCAATTAGTAAATACAAAAGGTGAAATTATGAATCAAATCAAGTACGATTTATCATGGTATCAATCTGATGTAAAGGCCAATGGAGGCTATAGTTTAGAACTCATAAACCCTTATGTATTATGCAAAGGAGTTGATAACTGGATAGGTGCTGGAAGCAGCGTTGGTGGTACACCGGGAAACGTAAATTTTTCCAACAACATGAATCCTGATAATACAAGGCCTTTGGTAAAAAACTTTTATTATACAAACGATAAAAACTTAGTCATGGTATTCAATGAAAAAATGGATTTGAATTCATTTCAAAATATCAAATTAAGCCTCAACGGAAATACCATTTTATCAAAAACCGTTTCAGGTGTTAGAAATGATTCTTTATTTATTCTATTCAATAATGCTTTGGTGGATAGGCAAAATTACACGCTTCAAATTGATTCAGCTTTTGATTGTTCCATGAATAAAATTGCTGATAATTCAAATGTAAGTTTTACTTATATTCCTATTCAAGCTGCACTACAAAATGATATCATAATCACTGAAGTATCTCCTAATCCAAAACCAAATATGGCGTTGCAAGATGCCGAATACATTGAAGTTTTTAACCGTTCTAAAAATATTATTTCCCTAAATAATTTCAAAATAAAAAAAGGTTCAACCATTACTTCCATTGGAAATATTCAATTGTATCCTGATAGTTTTTTAGTGATTTGTGATGACAGTAAATTACCCTTATTTTCAGGTTTTAACAATGTAATTTCAGTGCCTAATTTTCCAACATTAAGTTTGGATGATGAAATAGTTTTACTCAACGAAAACAACCATATCATTCATCAAATAGCATACAAACAAACTTGGTACAATAACAATGTGAAAGCCGATGGTGGTTGGAGTTTAGAAATGATTGACACTAAAAACCCTTGTGGAACTGCGAGTAATTGGTCTGCCAGTAAAAGTACAAATGGAGGAACAATTGGAAAACAAAATTCTGTAAAAGGAACGAACGAAGATCGCGCTTTACCGATGCTTGATAGAATTTATCCCGTTAATAACAATACAGTTGAATTATATTTCAATGAAACATTAGACAGTTTAAGTGCATGTAAAATCAATAATTTCACATTCAATCCTAGCTTAAGCGGACCATTTGTATTTGATTTCAAAGATGTTTTTTTAACTACACTGCGTTTAAAATTAAATGATAGTTTGAAACAAAATCAAGTTTATACTTTAAAGATAAATGCTGTAAATGATTGTGCAGGAAATACAATTAATGCGGAGAATAACTTTGAATTTGGTTTAACAAAACCCGCTGATACCAACGATATTGCTATCAATGAAATACTATTCAATCCAAAAACTGATGGCGTTGATTTTGTAGAAATTTACAACAAAACCAATCAATTTATTGACATCAAAAATTTATGGATAGGCAATAGAAATGCTGGAAATTTAATCGATAATTTTTATCCAATGGCAGATTCAGGTTACATGCTTTTACCAAAAAATTATTATGTGCTAACTACCAATCCAGAAATCATCAAACAACAATATTTTGTTCAAAATAACCATCATTTTATTACGCTAAAAACATTGCCAAGTATGAACGATGAGGAAGGAACATTGGTTTTATTTTCAAAACCTGAAACTATTTTTGATGAACTAAAATATGACGACAAAATGCATTTTACTTTAATTGATAACAAGGAAGGTGTAAGCTTGGAACGCATTGATTTTAATAGAAAAACGAACGATAGAAGTAATTGGACATCGGCAGCAAGTACCAGTAATTTTGCAACGCCAACTTATAAAAATTCGCAGTATTTAAATACCAATAATAACTCGCAATTTTTAAGCATTGAACCCGAAGTTTTTACTCCAAATAACGACGGTGTAAACGATTTGGTAAACTTTACTTATCAATTCAATAAAAATAATTATACCGCTAATTTGAATATTTATAACAGCAATGGAAATTTAGTAAAAATGCTTTTAAATAATGCGCCATTGGGAACGGAGGGAATAGTAAGTTGGAACGGATTAAGTGATAAAAACCAATCCTTACCTGTTGGAATTTATGTGGTAAATTTTGAATATTTCAATACGGATGGAACCACCGATTCATTGAAAAAAACATTGGTAATTGGTAAAAGTTTTTAAATGGCAAATAACTATTTTCAGTTCAAACAATTTTTAATAAATCAGGATAAATGTGCCATGAAAGTGGGCACCGACAGTGTTTTGTTGGGTTGTTTAGTTGCTATTAACAATGCTGTAAATTGTTTGGACATTGGCACAGGAACAGGCATTTTATCACTAATGCTGGTGCAACGAAACAATGAACTTCAAATAGATGCCATTGAAATAGATGAACAAGCTTTTTTACAAGCAAATCATAATTTTTCATCCTCTAGGTTTAGCAATCAAATTCAAGCGCATTGCTGTGCTTTGCAAAGTTTTGCTCCAAATAAAAAGTATGATTTAATCATTAGCAATCCCCCTTATTTTGTAGGCAAAAACAATTACAGCATAGCCAATATACAACGAGCCAAAGCCAGGCACGACAATGATTTGTCGTTTGAGGATTTAATTCATTCAGTAATAAAATTATTAAGTGAAACAGGGAAATTCATACTTATTTTACCCATTGCGGAAGCAATCACTTTTAAAGAATTAGCCATTCAAAAAGGATTGTTTTTAAACAAAGAAACTTTTATAAAACCAAAGCCAAGTAAGGAGCCTAATAGAATTATCATGGAATTTTCGCTGCTACAAAAAGAGAAAATTACAGCAGAATTTATCATTTATCATGACGATAATTCACAAACCGAATCATATATAAATATAACAAGTGAGTTTTATTTATACACCCCGTCAGACGCTTAAAAAGTCCTTGCGTTGCCAATGCGTCAGACGGGTAAAATAAACAAGCAAAATCCATAAAAAAGAGTAGATGAAAAATGTCTGAACTATGAATGGTATGATGAACATGATTAGTTTGATTTAAAAATATCTTTTAATTAGTAAAATCAAAAAAATCATAGTTCAGACAAATAGCTTACTAAAAAAGTAAGAGCAATGGGTTAATAATATTAAAACAAACATTGAATACCCCTTTAAAACCTAACCCACAGTTAGGTTTTTTTATACCCTTAACTTAAAACAGTATGATACTTTATGACCATATATGGTCACAAAGTACCATGTTAAAATTGGTTATTTAGTACCATAAAAAATAAAAACCTATACTTTACTTTTGAAAATTATATGTAAAATTAACAAAAAAAAATTGCAGGTGCTAGAACACCTACAAGCTTATAAAATAAAATAGTATGTATCCTATGCTAATAAAACTACACCCTATCTAGCTGCGAAAGTAGCTAAAAAATAAATGTATGCAATGCTGTGTGCATTGTTCGGTTGTTTGCGC
>CAISTO010000143.1 GCA_903888395.1 uncultured Bacteroidota bacterium
AAATCTCTAAATCAACAAATCTCCAAATCAACCCTTCGGTTTAAGTTCTTTATGAAGTAAGTCAATGAGTAATTCTCGGTCAATGGCTTCTTTTATTTTACCTTCTTTAACAAAACTTATTAAGCCACTTTCTTCGCTAATAACTAAACAAATAGCGTCTGTTTGTTCTGTAATTCCAATTGCAGCTAAGTGACGTAATCCAAATTTATTAATCATATCAGGATTATCACTTACAGGTAATACACAGTTTGCAGCTTTTATTTTGCCTTTGGCAATAATCATAGCACCATCGTGCAATGGACTATTTTTATTAAATATGGTTAAAATTAATCGTTTGGAGATTTGCGCCTCTATGGTTTCACCACTTGCCGCTAAAAAACGCATTTCACTTGTTTTTGGAAAAATAATAATAGCACCCGTATTGGTTTCGGCTAATACCTGACAAGCATCTACAATGGTTTCAAAATCTAGTTCATCGTTTTCATCTAATTTCCACATCCAAGGAAAAATATGCCACCATTTTTTGTTTTCACCTAAAAAAGAATTCCTTCCAATAATTAATAAAAAGCGCCTAATTTCTTGTTGAAAAACAATTAAAACTGCCACCACACCAAACCTAGCAAAACCACCTAAAATGGTTTCTAATAATGGCATTTCAAAATATTTTACCACCCACCAAAAAGCATAAAGGGTAAGCAAACCAATCATAATATTAAAAGCCAAACTACCTTTTAGCCTAACAAATAATTGCCAGGCAATGGCCACCACCAACAAAATGTCAATGAGGTTTATCCAACTAAATTTATAGGTTAATATTTCCATTGTTTATTGGGCAAGTTTACGGAAAAATGTTTGAATTGTATATTTAGATCTTGTAAAATGGAGCATTTCAAGAGATAAATTAAGCAAAATCTTTAAATTTATAATATTGTTTTTAGCTGAAATATTAAATTATCTTCAAATTATAATTCAACATTCAATCCCGATGTATCGGGACAACATCCACCATTAATTTTCCATCATACCAAATATTTTCACTGCTTCCACCGCTTCTTTTACATCATGAACTCTCAGTATTTTTGCACCTTTCATTAGCGCAATGGTATTGGCTACAGTAGTTCCATTTAAAGCATTTTCTGCCGGTTCATTGATGATGTTTTGAATCATTTTCTTTCTCGAAAATCCAACTAAAATGGGTAATTCGAAAATTTTGAATCTATCCAATTTATTCAGCAGAGTGTAATTATGTGCTATGTTTTTTCCAAAACCAAAACCTGGATCAATGATGATATCGGCTACGCCATTTTGTTTTAAAAATTCAATTTTTGGAACAAAATAATCAATCACCTCCAACAAAACATTATTATAAGTTGGATTTTGTTGCATGGTTTTACTATTCCCTTTTTTATGCATCATGATATAAGGCACTTGATGTTGAATAACGGTATGGAACATTTGTTCATCGTCATCACCTGCCGAAATATCATTAATAATAGCAGCACCAGCAATAATGGCTTCGTGAGCTACTTTGGAATTGAAAGTATCAATACTAATGATGGCTTCAGGAAATCTTTTTAAAACATTTTCAATGGCATGAATCGCAAATTTTAGTTCTGCTTCTGCTCCAATCATGTCAGCACCTGGTCGTGTACTTTGCGCACCAATATCAATAAATGTGGCACCATCGGTCAACATTTTTTCGGTTTGAAACAAGGCATTATCCATTGAATTGTATTTACCACCATCAAAAAAGCTGTCTGTGGTAATATTTAGAATTCCCATAACCTTAGGTATATCAAGGTTTATCAGCTTTCCTTTACAATTAATAGTTTTTTTAGATTTAAAAGTTTGCAATGTCGGTTTGGTGTTTATTTTTGCGCAATATAAAAATTGCTATTGGCAAATGGTATTTTTCATGTGTAGCTTTCAAAAATATATTTTTACAAAATAAAAAGAATGAATAAAACGTCCACTCAATACGATGCTGTAATTGGTAAATGTAGAGCAGTATTTATAAATAAAAATGCTGATTATGGAACTTCATGGCGAATTATGCGCATCAGTAGTATCATAGATCAAATTTATATAAAAGCAAATAGAATTAGAACCATAGAAGACAATGGAACAATGATGGTCAATGAAGGAATAGAGCCTGAATTTATGGGTATTATTAACTATTGTATCATGGGTTTAATTCAATTGGAACTTGTAGAAAGTAAAGAAATGGATTTAAACATAAACGTTATTGAAAAACTTTACGATAAATATGTGTTTCAAACCAAAACTTTAATGGAAGAAAAAAACCATGATTATGGTGAGGTTTGGCGCGATATGTTGGTAACTACTTTTACCGATATGATGTTAATGAGGGTTCAAAGAATGAAACAAATATTGGACAACAAAGGAAAAACTATTGCCAGCGAAGGCATAGATAGTAATTTAATGGATATGATTAATTATTCAATTTTTGCTTTAATAAAGCTTTAGGCTTTTAGCCACTAACAATTTAATTAACTTGCTCCCGATGCATTGGGACAACAATTTTAAAAAACAACAATATAACAAGCATGAAAATCATCACACAAATTAGCCGCATTTTTGTAGGCGTATTATTTATTGTTTCAGGTTTAATAAAAGCCAACGACACGCTTGGTTTCAGTTATAAATTAGTAGAATATTTTGAGGTATTTAATATGCCTATTTTTATTCCTTATGCAGTGGCATTGTCTATGTTCATTTGTATTTTTGAAATAATTAGTGGTGTTGCACTTTTATTAGGAGCGTTTAACAAACTTAATGCTTGGTTATTACTTTTAATGATTGTTTTCTTTACTATTTTAACTGGTTATTCGGCCATTACTCATAAGGTTACTGATTGTGGCTGCTTTGGCGATGCTGTTAAACTAAAACCTATTGAATCTTTTTATAAAGATTTGATATTATTAGTACTTATTTTAATTATATTTTTTGGTCAAAAACACCTCAAACCATTAATGAAATTTACTTTGCAAAACATTGCATTATCAGTTGCATTTTTGGTAGTAACTTTTTTTACGTTTTATACTTATATGTTTTTACCAATCAAAGATTTTTTACCTTATAAAATTGGAAATAACATTCAAGAAAAAATGGTTTGCCCTCCCGGTTCACCTGTTGATTCTGTAATAATGGTATTTATTTACGAAAAAAATGGAGTAAAAGAAGAATTTGACATGAATAATATTCCAAGTGATACCAACTATAAATTTGTAGATAGAAAGGATAAAATAGTTCGTGAAGGCTGTAAACCGCCTATTCACGATTTTAGTTTAACAGATGCAAATGGCAATAATTACACAGATAGTTTATTTGCCAATAAAGGTTACAAACTTATTCTTGTTCAATTAACTGTCAACGGTGGAAGAGTTGGCTTAGAAAAACAAATAGCATTATTAGCCGATGATTGTAAAAAAGATCAAAAAGAATTTTGGGCTTTAACAGCTACTTCACCTGATAAATTAGAAGAATATCGCCATCAAAACCAACTCGCTTTTCAATATTATACTGTAGATAATGTTCCTTTAAAATCAATGGTTCGATCTAATCCAGGTTTAGTGTTAATGAAAGGAAGTGTGGTTGTAAAAAAATGGAGTGCTTATAACTTTCCTACTTATGATATTGTAACTCGTTACATGAAATAATTCGTAAAATCATGTTGCCCTAAAATAAGTCATTGGGCATCCTTTTTTATTCATCCTTTACATTTCATACTTCATACTTTATCCTTCATCCTTCAAAAATAAAAATTATCAAAAATCAAAGAATATATATAGTAGGAATGCCCGGCTCAGGAAAATCGTCTTGGGGTAAAAAACTTGCCAATGCTTTGCAGTATTCTTTTGTTGATTTAGATAAATTAATTGAGCAACGGGAAGAACTTAGTATTGAAGAAATCTTTAATGAAAAAGGTGAAGAATATTTTAGAAATTTAGAACATAAATATTTATTAGAAACTGTTGTCATGAATCATGTAGTTATTAGTTGTGGTGGTGGTACACCTTGTTATCATAACAACATGGATTTGATAAATGCAAATGGTATATCTTTTTATTTAAATGGTGCTATTGGACTTTTAGTGGATAGGATTTTGAGCTCTAAAAGGCAAAGACCGATGTTTTTAGGTATTGAAAAGGCGGAAATTGAAAAAAAAATGGAAGAATTATTTCTAAATAGAACTCCTTTTTTTGAGCAAGCACACTATTCATTTAATATACCACAAGAAACATTTCAATCATTTGTAAATAAAGCTATTAGTGTAGTTTTATTCGCTTAATATTTGCTTTGTTTTAACTTTAAAAACTACAATGTTGATAATGTGTGAAAATTTATTTTTATATTTTTTTCAAAAAAAAAGATGCAACGCTTGATTTTTTCATTTGTATAACTACTTTCGTTATGCAAAACTTTAAAAAATAAATAAAAATGAACAAATCAGATTTAATCGACTCAATGGCAAAAGCTGCCGGTACTACTAAAGTTCAAGCTGCTGCTGCTTTAGATGCTTTCATGTTATCAACTCAAGGTGCGTTAAAGAAAAACGACAAAGTAATCTTAGTTGGTTTTGGAACATTTTCAGTAACTAAGCGTGCTGCACGTAAAGGACGTAATCCTCAAACTGGAGCTGAAATTAACATCCCTGCAAAAAAGGTTGTTAAATTCAAAGCAGGTGCTAATTTACAAGCTAAAGTTAAGTAATTAACAAGCTGTAATCACAAAAAAACGCTTCTAATTTTAGAAGCGTTTTTTTTTGTGGCTTATTGTAAATAAACATCTAATTGTTTTTTCTTATTTATTTCAACACTCACATGTTCTTGAAATGTAGTGTTCAATTGTATGCCAGTATAATCAGCAGCAACGGGGAATTTTTTATGATTCCTATCTACCAAAACTGCTACCTGAATTTTAGGTGCTTTCAAACTCAAAAAAGGTAACAATGCATAAACCATTGCTCTTCCTGTATTTAATACATCATCAACAACAACTACAGTTCCCTTTATATCAAATTTCAAAGGTTTTATAACCGTTGTATCAACCGATGGATTTTCTTTTTCAATAGTAATTTCTAATAAGTTAGATTTTAAATTACTGATTAAATCTAATTCGTTTTGTAAAAGTTTTGCTATTTCAAAACCTCTTGAACTGATACCAACTAACGTAATGTATTTATCGCCAAAATTATTTTCATAAATTTGATAAGCCATTCGCTTAATTATTTTTTCAATATCGGAATGATGAAGTACTTTTGTTTTCACAGTTTAAGTTTTTAATGGGCAAATATATTTAAACTTAAAAGGATTCCGAACACAATTTTAATGAAATTGAATTAGAATTTTGTTAGGCTAAATAGTAAAAAGTTTTTTTTTGAAAAATATATTTGCTTTTATTTCAAAAAAAATTACTTTTGCACTCCAAAATAACAAATAAAATGAAAGCAGGAATTCATCCAGAAAATTATAGAAAAGTTGCATTTAAAGACATGAGTAATGGTTATACTTTTGTAACTGGTTCAGCAGTAGAAACAAAAGAAACAATTACAATGGAAGATGGTGTTGAATATCCACTTTTTAAAGTAGAGATTTCTTCAAAATCACATCCTTTCTTCACAGGACAAAATATGTTAATTGATACAGCTGGTCGTATTGACAAGTTTCAAAAACGTTACGGAAAAAAATAATTTATTTATTTTTTCAATATTTAAAGCCTTCCAATTTGGGAGGCTTTTTTA
The DNA here is from genome assembly GCA_903888395.1 of uncultured Bacteroidota bacterium. Lineage (GTDB taxonomy): Bacteria > Bacteroidota > Bacteroidia > UKL13-3 > UKL13-3 > JAAFJM01. The sequence continues at coordinate 5,765 of CAISTO010000143.1, forward strand.
TTTTTAGCTGATTTCAGTTTTATTTTTTATAATTTTACGCCATGAATTACATATTATTCGATAATCCAACTGACAGACAAAACCTATTACCTTTAACTTTTACTAGGCCCGTTGCAAATATTAGAATAGGTATTTTAACCATTGCTGAAAAATGGGAAAAACATTTAAAATCTACTGTTTCTTATTTAACAATGGATTATTTGCAAAATAAATTTCCCATTGCTTTGCAAAATGAAAATGTTTTTATCAATGGAAGTATTTGTCCGAATGAAGTTTTAATCAACGAAATTTTAAACCTTCAAATGGGACAAGCTTTATATAAAAATGAAGTAATGCTTGCCTTTAAAAGCGCCCTTGCTATTGATTTTAAAAACATTGCTACGCAATTTGAATTGATAGAATCGAAAGCTGAAAACTTTTTACATATTAAATTCAGTTACGATATTTTTTCATTGAATGGACAAGCCATTGAAGAAGATTTTAAGTTTTTAACAGCTGGTAGAAAATCACAACCCATTTCATCAACCAATCAAGTGATTCATCCTGAAAATGTATTTTTGGAAGAAGGTGCCATAGTGGAATGTAGTATTTTAAATGCTACTGCTGGTCCAATATATATTGCCAAGGATGCCGAAGTAATGGAAGGTTGTAAAATACGTGGGCCGTTTTCATTAGGCGATCATGCTGGCTTAAAAATGGATGCTAAAATTTATGGCCCAACTACTGTTGGTCCACATTGTAAAGTAGGTGGCGAGGTAAATAATGCTGTATTTTTTGCTTATAGCAATAAAGGTCACGATGGATTTGTTGGCAATGCAGTAATAGGGGAGTGGGTAAATATGGGCGCTGACACTAATAATTCCAACTTAAAAAACACCTATGACGAAGTAAAATTGTGGAGTTACGAAAGACAAAAATTTGAAAAAACGGGCTTAACTTTTTGCGGTTTAATTATGGCCGATCATGCCAAATGTGGCATCAATACCATGTTTAACACAGGAACTGTAGTAGGAGTGGGAGCCAATATTTTTGGTGCTGGATTCCCTCGTAACTTCATTCCCGATTTTGCTTGGGGTGGTGCACAAGGATTTGACACTTTTGTAATCAATAAATTCTTCAAAACAGCTGAAGCAGTATATAAACGCAGAAGTTTGGAATTGACCGAAGACGATAAAAATATTTTAACTTTTGTATATAATGAAACCAAACAGCATAGATTTTGGGAAACTAAATAACAAATAGCCACAGATTACAAAGATTACACGGATTAATTTTTGGAAACTTTGTCAAAGTTTAAAACTTTGACAAAGTTATATAAGGGAAAATTTTACTAACGATGTTGGCGTCCTCGCTTACATCAAATTATGTCTGAAATATTTATTTATTTCTTCGTCTTATTAAAATAAGTGGAAGTAAGCCAAAAAATATATGCAAAAATGAAAGTTTGAATTTCCCGTATGTTAAGTAACTAACATAAACAAAAATAGCATTGACGATTATTGTTACTATTATTATTTTTAAGATATTTTGTTTTGACATCACACAATGTTAGACTTTATTATTTACAATAATATTTTTAAAATTTCTGCCGATATTGGCATTCTTGCCAGTATTTTTTTCAATTTACTCAGCGTTCTTTGTGAAAATCTTTGCGCACTTTGCGGTTAATTTTCTTTGTAATCTGTTCAATCTGTGGCTGATTTCACTGCGTCCTTCGCGAAAACCTTTGTGCCCTTTGCGGTTAATTTTTCTGTGCAATCTGTGAAATCTGTGGCTGATTCCTCTGCGTCCTTTGCGAAAATCTTTGTGCCCTTTGCGGTTAAATAAAAAAAAATCAGTGTAATCTGTGCAATCTGTGGCTCCTCAAATCCTAAATTACATTTACCTCAGGAATTATCGTTACTCCAAACTTTTCAAAAACAGATTCTTGAATTTGCATGGCTAATTTCCAAATTTCATTTCCTGTGGCATTGCCATAATTTACCAAAACCAACGCTTGGTCTTTGTGAGAACCAGTATTTCCAACTACTTTGCCTTTCCAACCACATTGTTCTATTAACCAACCTGCGGCTAATTTAGTATTTGTTTCGCTGGTTTTATACCCAACTAAAGCAGGAAACTTTTCTTTTAAACTAAAAAATTCTTCGGTTGGTATTTCAGGATTTTTGAAAAAACTTCCTGCATTTCCCAATACTTTTGGATTCGGTAATTTTGATTCACGAATAGAAATTACTGCATCACTTACATATTTTATGGTGGGATTATCTATGTTTTTACTGCGCAATACATCTTGAATGGCACCATAAGAAACATATACTTTTGCTTGCT
>CAISTO010000144.1 GCA_903888395.1 uncultured Bacteroidota bacterium
AAAAGTATGATCAATTAGATGTAGGTGTTTATTATTATCACATACCAGTAAATTTGGGACTTTGGTATAGAGGTTTACCTTTGAAAAAATATGCAGCAGCATATAATAACAGCGAAGCTATTGAGGTGTTGGTTGGCTTTGATGTTGCTATATATAATTTACATATTGGTTATAGTTACGACATTACAATTTCTAAATTGGGGATTGCCAACACTATGGGCGCACATGAAATTTCTATCATTTACGAACTCAGAAAATCTCAAAAAACCACAGAAACTATTCAGGTTATTTATCCTAAATTTTAGTTTTACTATTTGGTTAGTTTTGAACTTTTAACGTTTAGGACACACTTGCAGATTTGCAATATTTTAATTTGAAATGAATTTAATTGCTGATATGTTTATCTATTTTAACTGAAAATCGGGATGGCCGCATTGCCATTGCGCAATTGAAAGTTGTTCTGCATACATTTTACTGCTAGGTCCATGGCCCCCGTTGAAGTCAACATTTAATAAAAATGGTTTTGATTGATTTGCTAAATTTTGTAATGCAGCAATAAATTTCGCTGATTGCCAAGGGGATACTCTTGGATCGTTCATGCCTATATAACAAATAACGGATGGATATTTTGAGGTTTTTGAAATTTGAAACAATCCATCCATTTTCTCCAAAGCAATGCATTCTGCGCTGTCTTTGATTGTACCCAGTTCTCCAGTCAAATATGAACCATTTGGCATTTTCTCCATTCGCAGTGAATTTAAAACACCAGAACCCGAAATAGCTGCACCATACAAATTAGGCTTTTCGTTTATCGCTCCTGCAACAAGTATACCTCCCAAACTTCCGCTGTGAGCAATAATTTTTTTTGCAGAAGTGTATTTGATTTGTATTAAATATTCAGCACAACTATTAAAATCTTTCCAAGAGTTAGGCTTTGTATTTTTAAAACCACCTTTGTACCATTCTTCTCCTTTTTCACCTCCACCTCTAACATGTGGTATTGCAACAACAACATCTTTTTTAATTAATGAATTACGTTTATAACTAAAAGTTGGTTTCATACTATAACCATATCCGCCATAACTGTCCATATAACAAATAGCGGTTCCATCTTTTTTTAAATCAGCTTTATAAAGAATAGTTAATGGAATCATTGCTCCATCATGACCTTTAATTTCAATTTCTTCAACTACAATATTTAGATACTCTTTTGGATATTCAGCTGCTTTATTGAAATCGCTAATAATAAATTCATCTGTATTTACATTTAATTTGTATTCGGTTGGGGGCATAATCCATGATGCGATCGTTAAATAAACCTCATTGGAATTTTTGTCAATGCATTCAATACTTGCAGTCCCATTTAATGGCAATTTCACTTCATTATTTTTTTTAGTTTTAAAATTGTATTTAAAAACCCTGTTATTGATTCCATTAGAATAAGTAATTAAAATATAATCTTTACAAAATTTAAAATCTTCAAGAATTAAATCACTTTTCTCGTTTGATATTATTTCTGCCTTCTCCCAATTCGGATTGGCTAAGGTTGTAGCAATTAATTTATAATTTTTTGCGTTCTTTTTAGAAATTGCAAAAACTTTGTCATTTTTATAATCTATACCAATTAGTTCATTTGCTTTTTTACTTAGAGATTTCCAGCTAATGTGTGCTTTATTTAATTCTACCTTTGGCGCGTAATAACTTAATATTATACCATCATCATTATTTGCATACGCAAATATATAGTTAGGCGAATAATAAGTAATTTCACCACCAGGTCGTCTGTCTGAAGTAATTTTTAATTCTGGATAATCAGTGATGCTGCAATAAACTTTATCCTTCAATAGGTTATCTCCAACATGATGAAGTTTAGTTTTAGTGCCACTTAAAAAATCAGAAGATGTATTGTCGTCCGTTGGTAATAATACATAAATAAAGGAATTATTATCATGACTCCATCGAACGCTGTTCCCAAAACTAGGATAAATACTGTCTTTTAGAATTGTTTTAGTTTCAATATTTAGAATTTTTAATAAACTTACTTCAGTTCCATTTTTTAGAAATGATAGCACAGCTTTTTTTCCATCGTAACTCATTATAGTAGATTCGAAGGTGAACCCAAGTGAAGTGTCAATGGCCATTTTAGTGTCAATTAGAATTTCTTCCGTATTACTTGATTTCTTTTTAATGTAAAGGTTTGTGTTGGAAATACTAGGTTCTTTTTTTTGATATATTATATAATCAGATGAAGTATTTATATTGAAATAATATGTTGACTTATATTTTTCTAATGATTGCCATTCCTCAACCAGTTCTTTTTTACCAGAAATTTTATTTGATATTGAATTAGTCAACTCTGCCTGATCGTTAAACCATTTTTTGACTTCATCGTCCTGTATTTTTTCAAGCCAACGATAAGGGTCTTTAAATATTTTTCCAAAATAATAGTCAATACTATCAATAGTTTGTGAATAAGGATAATGAAATTGAGAATAAAGTAGTGAATTACCGTATATTGTAATTAGTATTATTAATATTTTCTTCATAATTTAAAAA
>CAISTO010000145.1 GCA_903888395.1 uncultured Bacteroidota bacterium
CAACAAAAACAAATTGATATAATGAAAGTACAACTAGAAAATAAATAATACTATGAATTATTTTAAAATAATTACCCTCTTTTCTTTTATTCTGTTTTTTGCTAATTGCAACCCCAAAGAGGAAATTGCACCTGAAAATCCGTGTGGTGGACAAGAAGAAGTAAAAGCAGATTTTGTGATAGAAGAATTAATTGGTGATAGGTGGTTTGAAGGGGATACCATTGCAAATTATGGAAACAGTGTTAGGTTTAGTGCTTTGCAAAAAGCTGATAGTTATACATGGATATTGGGTGCTGAAACACTGACTACACAATCTGTAATTAAGAGTTCTTTTCCGCTAGGCTGGCTCGATGTAAAATTAATTGTAAAGCGAATTCCAAACAAAACTTGCTTTCCTTTTGATGACGGTATAGATTCATCTGAAAGAAAATTTTATGTATGGCCAGTAAAATTTACCTTACCTCCAAGTGCGCCTATATACCCACAGTATCCAATTTATGGTACCTACCGTGGGCATAATTTATCAAAGCCAAATCTTGAATTTAATGTTACATTATATGATACATTTTGGAAAAATGGAGTTGATAATCCAGCTTATGTAGGTTTGGTTTCTGGAATTCCTTATGTTAACTCTATTTGGAATAAAAGTGGTAATAACAATTACTCTTTTTATGATTGGTGCGAATACGGTGGAGTATCTCCTAAAGCATTTGTCATGAAAAATATAGCTGTATTAAAGCTTCCGAACCTAAATGTACCAGAAATTCCCGCTATAAAAGTTTATGGTTGGCTAGACAGAAAAGATATTAAAAAAATCACCATTGAATATAGCTATGCCGATACTATTCCGCTAGGCAGCAGTGAACTAAAATTTAAAGACACATACATTGGTACTAAAATATATTAAACCAAAATTCAATAAAATTATGAAAAAAATATTATTTACTTTTTTAACAATTTATTTCATTTCAAACCTATCTTGCTTTGCTCAAATAGGCTGTTGGAATAATCCAAATACTATTACAACTAAATGGGATGTTGCAGGCACATCAAATACAGAAAAATGGAACTGGACAATGAAAGGTTTAGTGCATCCTGTTTATCTCAAAAATAATTTAGGTAATCCATCTATTTATATTGAACTTCCTTATTTTTGTTCAAAAGGTCTAGGTTCTGGAAGTTGTAATAATGGAAACACTTTTCAGTACGAAATATTAAGTGCATTAACACCACCAATTCCACAAGATATTTATCCAGAAAATGGCTGGGAATTAATAATGAAAGATTTTGGAACACCTAATCCTGTTGGACAAAATTTAGGTGGGGTAGCTACTAAAAATCCAGTTTTCATTTTGTATAACAAATATACAGGCAGAATGAAAACATACCTTGCAATTATTGGACAAAAAACTGCAAATAGTGCTTATTTACAAATCAGTTTTACTCAAAACAGTATTTTAAATAGCGTATATGCGCATGCAACAGCGGTAAGTAAAACATTATTAGAGTTTGAGCCCGAAAATAAATTCAAATCGCTAAATGATTATTCATTACAAAATTTTGAAGAAGATTACCAATGGATGGTAAGTGAAATTCAAACCAATTATGACCCTTGCATGTGTGCATCAAATTCTATAAGTAATATTTCAACTATTGAAGTCAGACCTTTTTTAATTCTTTCTTCTGATATTGATGCCAATATTGAGGGAACTCTTACACAAAAAATGTTTAGTAATATTGGAGGTGTTAATACTGAAAGTAGTGGAAAAACTTCTTTTTTGGATATGACAAAAGGGGCTGCTGAGGCGGCAATAAAAGGCTACAACGATTATGGAAGTTATAAAGACCAATTAAATAAAATATTAAATGACAAAAACAGTGCTTACAAAAATAAACTGGTAACAGAATGGTTTGACGATTATGTAAAGAAAAATCCACAATACCAAGGGGTTTCAGGATTAGTTGCAAAAAATGCACTTTGGGATAACTTAGGAAGAACGGATGATGCTTTTAAAAGAGGAATTGGAATTGATAATATTGGAAATTATCAAAACAATAAAAACTTTACATTATTGAAATCCATCGCTGGTTATGTGCCATATGTTGGAACAGCTATAGGCATTATTGATTTTTTTATGAATGGGGGAAAAGAGGAGACACCTCCCAAGCCTTCTCCTCCGATGGTTTTTAATGTAAGTTTGAGTTTGACTGGTACAATTAAACAATCAGTTAAATTAGATCCCGTTTCGTTTCAAACTCCAGGTTATAATGCTCAGATAAGTAATTTAACACCCATTTATAATAATATTCTTGGAGTTTTCAATATATTAAAACCAGCAGAATTTAAAGCTGGTGGAATAAAACCTAATATTTCATTAAGATTTGTAAAACAAAATGGCGAACCATATTCTAAAGTTGTAGGTGTTGATGGTATAACTGGTAGAAATGTATCAATATCAAATCAGCATGAATTAATAACTAAGGACGATAATGGTAAAACCTTAAAAAATTCCGGTATACTTAACATAAATACTTTTAATAGCTATATTGATTATTTATCAAATAAAAATCTTTTAGTTCAGTATCAATTAAATGAAGATTTGAAATATATTCTAAACCCATCATCAAATTTAAGTATAGAAATGATAGATGCTTGTTTTGTTTTAGAATATAAAAATGGTACTGACTTAATTAATAAAGAAAGTTATTCGGAAAATTATTTAGGTAATAAACCTGAACCAGCATTCCCATTCTATCCAAGTATGTTTGCACCATTTTTAAATTTTGATCAAAGAATTGAACAAATAGCAAAAAGAGGATTAGATTTAGAATTTATAAGCCTCGATAATTCTATTATTAAATTTAGAACAAAATATGTTCCATTATCATGCTTAAAAAATGTTACATTTACATTATACAACGGAACAAAAAAACCTAATGTTTATGTAAAAATGTTAATAAAATACAAAAGAATTGATAAGCCTGAATCAGAATTAATAACACAAATAGTTACATATGATGTTTCTTCTAAATTTAATACTCCTATTTATATTGAAAATTCATGTGAAATCTTCTTGCCTATAGATGTTAAAACTTCACCTGGACTTTTTATGAAAGTGCCAGGAGATAATCTTAGATTTTATGAAGAAGAAGATGTTTTACCACACGTATGGTTTACTAATACCAATATTGGGACAAGTGCAAATTATCCCCCTAATTGTTTACCTTTTTACACTTCATTTATTACACCTTATGATGTTCCTTATTATAATGGGTTACAAAATGGACTTGTAAATGGTACATTAACAATACCTAATAATTCAATTATACCTTCAAACACTTTTCTCAAAGCAAAAAGTATCGTATTTGGAAATAATATTACTATAAATAATAATGTAGAACTTGTTTCAGAAAGTGATTTAATTCTTCCAGAAGAAAGCACAATCAATCCTAATGCAATTTTGCGGGTTGAACCTTTTTCAAATATGGATTTATGGAATTGTCCCGATGTTTCAGTTAAATCATTACAAGCCACTGATGAGGAAATTAGCGAAATATGTAATAACTCAGTTTATAAAAACAAAGCAGGCCTTGGTAAAACTAACGAAGAAACTTTTAAAGAAAAACCACTAAAAAAACCATTGAAATTTGATTTGTATCCAAATCCAGCGAAGAACAATATAACTTTAGTTTTGACAGGCGATGATATAATTGATAAGGTTAATTTCTCAGTAATGGATGTAACGGGAAAAATTGTTAGTGGTAATATGGAATTTATTCAAGTAAAAAATGGTACTGAAATTAATATTGATGTAAGTTCTTTGGCAAACGGAGCGTATTTTATTAATTTTAACCTGGGTACTGAAAACCAATCTACAAAAAAACTAATCATAGCAAAATAACATGAAAAAACTTTATCTATTTTTATTTGGAATAAGCATGCTGCAAGTTCGTGCACAAAAGCTTCAAAGTATTTACCAAAACACCCAACTTTTTGTAAAGTTAGGTGCTACTCAAAACAATTTGTACAATCATGGTTTGTTTAATCAACAACTTGGAGGTTTAGAAATGGGTGCACACCTGCAAACAAAATGGAGTGAAAAATTTTATACGCATGTAGGTTTAAGTTATGTGCGCAAAGGTTCAGCAAGAGAGGTAATTTATACTAATTTTGTGGGTGAAAAAGTACTTTCTTACACTGAAAATGTTTATTTGCATTATGTGCAATTACCCATAATTTTTAATTACAAACATACCTTTAGTGGTCCTAGTTATTTATTAGCAGGCGCAGGTGCTTATGGTGCTTATTTGTTTTCGGCTTGGGTTAATCCGCAACATGAATACCTGAATCATGAACAAGCCAAAGGTTATAATAATTGGGACATGGGTGGTATTTTAAATATTACTTATGGCTATAAAAAACTAGCTGTTTATGGACAATACCAAAGCGGCATTTTAAATGTGAGTAATGAAGGTGGATTAAATAATTCGTATTTACTTGGCATTGCATATCGCATAAAGTAAAACCGTCAGACGATTGTGCTCAGCCATAGCGCAGGAAAGTCGTCAGACGGTTTAAGTTAACTACCGTCAGACGATTGCGCTCAGGCATAGCTTAGGAAAGGCGTCAGACGGTTGAAGGTAACTACCGTCAGAAGATTTTTTTCATTTATAGACAGAAAGTTCCGTAGGAACGAAACATTTTGTAACAACGGTCCCGACTCTATCGGGATTAACCCGTTGAAAAACACGAACGCAATTTCCCACCCAAAAACCCTGAAATATTTGCACAAAGCCTGAAGCTTTGTGCAAATATTTCAGGGTTTTTGTTATGTTTAATTTAACAATTATTACTAATTTTACCCCCATGATAAATTTTGAAAAACTATGTATCGATACATGTACTTTGGCTAAAATTGCTGGCCAGTTCATCATGAAAGAAAGCAAATGTTTTAGTTACGATAAGGTGGAAACCAAAACTTTTAATCAACTAGTAAGTTATGTAGACAAAACCGCAGAACAAATGTTAGTGGAAGGTTTGCAAAAATTATTGCCGCAGGCAGGTTATATTACAGAAGAAGAAACCATAGCCACCGAAGAAAAAGAATTCATGTGGATCATTGATCCGTTGGATGGCACCACCAATTTTATTCATAGCCTTCCAGTTTTTAGTGTAAGTATTGGCTTAATGCAAAATAAAGAATTAATATTAGGCGTAGTTTATGAATGC
>CAISTO010000146.1 GCA_903888395.1 uncultured Bacteroidota bacterium
GTATCAATTAAAATTTCATCAAATTGAATAGTTATTATTTGTAATGAATTATTATAACTATTCAATGCATTATTATAATTAATTAGCAAATCTTTGTATTTATCTTCTAAATTCATCAATTAGTTTTTTAGGGATTTATATATTTTAACTGTCTGACACAGTCAACGCAAAAGCCTATTATGCGTCTGAAGGTAGTTATATTTAAACAACTACTGTATCATTCTTCCAAAGTAATAAATCTTTGTCGGTAATGATCAAGTGTTTTTTTTCTTTGAATTCATCAATTGAAAATAACACATACCTAATTTTCTTTTTGATGTGTTTTTCCGCTTTTTCAATCAATACATTTAAAAAATCGCGGTTTACATTTCCAACAAATACTAAATCAATTAGTTCACTGTCAATGCCACGTCCTAAATCACCAATTAAATAAACTTCATTTAAATCACCAAGTTGATTAATTACCCTGGTAAATAGCTGGTCGAGACCAGTAAACTTCATTAGAATACTATTTATTTCCGGAAACAATGGGTGTTTGATATTGGCATTGAATATTTTTTTATTACCGCTGTTATTACTTTCTAATAATCCTGCAGCTTCTAGCTTATTTAATTCAATTCGAATAGAATTGGTAGAATCGCCAAATTCACTTTCTAAACCACGCAAATAGTCCCTATTACTGCTATTCAAAAAGAATTTTAGTAATAATTTTATACGTGTTTTGGATGTAATGAGGGCTTCGAGCAAGTTTCAGTTATGAATTATGAATTATGAAGTATAAATTATGAAGTCCATACACACTGTGAAAGTATTAAAGATACTGTGTATAAACTCAATTTGACTTAAATTTTATGGTTTTGCAAAAATAAATATTAATAATCTTCGAATCCTTGATACATTTATTTTTATTGGAATTTTTTAACGATACAAACTATATGTTAAGCAGTTAAAAAACTTAAAACTGTTTACTTAAAACTTAACACTGTTACGCAGCTTCGCTTGGTGAGTCACAGTATGGCTGTGTCAAATAGTTAGGATATACTCTTTAATAAAACAATATTGAGTACATTTATTGCTCAATGATAATATGTTTGAATTACAATTCAAAATGTTTTGTCATAAATAATTTTTTAATAAAACATTTATTCATTAATTCGTTGATATATAGTATTTAAATTTTAAAATGTTTTAAAGTATTAAAATGAAAAACATGTTTTAATACTTATTTTTAATACCATTTCATTGCTTCTTTATTGTCCGTGGTTGGTGTCCTCACCAATCCACTCAATATAGTTTTTCCTTCTTTCTTCATACTTTTTCCGCCATTGTTGGTGTTTTAGCATAGCGGCACCAACAATATTTTTTTTCCTTCTTTCTTCATACTTTTTCCATTGCTGAAAAAGTATGCAATCCTGCAAGGCAGGATAGACCATCATAAGCTACCCGCCCGCTTGGCTTGACGCACGGCCCGCATTTCCGATGTGTCGGAAGTCGGTCCCACGCTCGCCAAAAATCAAACTTTTATCTTCAAAATCTTTAAATCCTGTAAATCTTGATTCAGACAATTTGTAGAGACGTTTAATTAAACGTCTTTTTGAATTCAAAGTGTGGATTGCAAATCCACACTGGCTGGGTTTGGTTTTTAAATCCACACTGGCGGGGAATTTTCGCCATTGTTTGTGTTTAAGCAAAGCGGCACCAACAATATTTTTTTTTTTTTCTTCTTTCTTTTTCCATTGCTGAAAAAGAAATCCTGCCTTGCAGGACTAGACCATCAAAAGCTACCCACCCGCTTGGCTAGACGCACGGCCCGCATGATGGTCGACCCAACGCTCGCCACACAACAAGCATTTAATTAATAGTAGAGACGTCAATTTATTGCGTCTTTGTGCTATGAAAACAGTTTCATTTAAACATAAAAAAGCCACCTGGTGGGGTGGCCTTTAGTATTATAATCCAATGATTCGTTTCCAGAATGGTTTTTGGTGTTTTTCGGTTTCATTGCCATAGGCGCCATAACTTGAATATGAACCATAGCTATAACCATATCCGTAACCATATCCATATCCGTAACCATAACCGTATCCATATCCGTAACCATTGCCATATCCGTAACCATATACAGGGGCAAAGTTTACATCGTTAAATACCAATCCAATATTTTTGGTTTTATCGCTCATGTATATGTCATTGATTAAGTTCAAGTAGTTTTTCTTACTTACCTTTTGACGAACAATATACAATGTTAAGTCGGCATATTTCATGAGGTCTAACCCATCGGCTACTAAGCCAATTGGAGGCGTATCTAAAATGATAAAATCATATTTATCCTTCATCATTTCCAATAAATTTTTAAAGCCATCGCTCATTAATAACTCGGAAGGATTTGGAGGGGTTGGTCCGGCAGTAATAACATCTAAGTTATTGATACCCGATTTTTGAATAATTTGATCTACACTAACTTTTCCTATTAGGTAATTGGTTAAGCCAATGGCATTGTTTAAATTAAAATCTTGGAAAATTTTCGGTTTACGTAAATCCACCCCAATCAGCAATGTTTTAGCACCACTGATGGCAATAACCGAGGCAATATTCATGGAAACAAAAGTTTTTCCTTCACCAGAAACAGTAGAGGTAACAAGGATTACTTTTTTGTCTTTATCGTTGATTACATAATTTAAATTACTCCTTAAGTTACGGAACGATTCCGAAATACTGGCTTTAGGAGAATTTGCAATAACCAAAGCATTGTTACTGGTATTGTGAATGATATTTCCAATTAAAGGAATTTTGGTTACCATTTGTAATTGTTGGTGATTGATGATACTGGTACTAAAAAACTCAATGATTAAAATAATGATCAAAGGAATAATCAATCCAATTACCAATGCTATGGAATAAATAGAAGCTGTTTGCGGATATATTTTACCTGTAATAATGGTTTTGTCAACTACCCTGTTATCGGCCACCACTGAAGCACCTGCAATACCAGCTTCTGCTCTTTTTTCTAGTAAATAAGTATATAGTTTATCACTGATATTGTATTTTCTATTGATATTTAAAAACTGACGTTCAGAGGCGGGAATAGTGCTTAAATCCTTTTCTACTTCACTTATTTGTACATTGATATCGTTAATAATTAACTGTGATTGATTTTTGATATTATTCAAATTTTCAATCAATGATAATTTGATATTTTTAATGTTCTGGTCAATTTCAAAAATAGCAGGATTAGCATCTTTCATGCTGTTTTCATAGGTAATTTTTTTAGCATATAACTCTGCTAATTTTACAATTAGTGAATTCAACAAAGGATCAGGAATTCCGAGTGAACTAGGGGCAATGATTTCCTTGAAATTTTTATTTTTATAAATATAGTCATACAAGTAGGAGTAATATTTAAATTTAGATTGTTCAATGACTTTTTGATCTTCTAATTTATATAGTTTAGCCATTACCACTTTACCTTCTTCACCTACACTTAATATTTTGTTATTGGTTTTAAATTCCAATAACCTATTTTCTACATTTTGTAGTGTGTCTTTTAATTCATTTAATTGTATATCAATGAAACGAATGGTATTCTTCGATATTTGTGCTTTGTCATCCAATCCGTGATTGATATAGGTATTGCACAAAGCATCTAAAAACACCAAATCTTTTTCAGGATATTCTGTTTCTCGCGCTATTTCTACAATAGACGATTGTTTGTTAATGGTTTTAACTGTAAACTTATCGGTATACATTTTTACCAATGCAGTTTTGGTAGTTAATTTAAAATAGTATTTATTGTCTTTTTGGTTGATAAGATTTTTATCAAAAAGGGTAATTTTTATTTTTAAATTTTCCAATTCAATGACATTATTGGTGCTGAATTTTGCGGTTGGAATTTTCCCGCTCACCATGCCTTCTACTGGTTTTTCATTATAAGGAATCAATACTTTACCCGCTTTTTCGTTGCTGCTAATTTCTACTTGGTTATTGCTGGTAAATGTTACATAAATGGGTAAATCGTAGGTTTGAAAATGATTGGTATCAATTTCCACTAAAAAGGGAGGATTATCAAATATTTCAGATTTTTTAATGGTTCCTTCGCCATAGTAGGAAACCCTGAAATTTAAGGTATTTAAAGTTTCCTCTACCAATGACCTAGATTTTAATATGCCAATTTCGTTTTCAATGTTTTTACTTTGCATGAGCAAAGAAGAACCTTGTAAAAAACTCTCCGCACCGTCAAAAGCGCCCCTACTTTTGTCTTTAATTAAAAGGGTAGCTTTTAAAGCATACTTAGGAGTGGCGTACCTATTTACCAAATAGGCAATAGACAACGCAATAATGATACTTAAAATAAAGAAGGGCAAAAAGGCCATGAATTTGCCTAATATTACTTTAAAATTTAAGGAATTATCCGAAAAATTGGTTTGTTGTGCGCTATTGTTTTCGTTGTTATTTTCCATTTTATCGGGTAATAATAATATATGTGTTCAATGCTAAAACTAAAGTGGTTAATAAAGGAGTAATGGTGTTTAAAGCACTTTGGAAACTACTGAAATTACCAATAGAACGAGATTTTAAAGGTTCTACATAAATTACATCGTTGGGTCTAAGAATATAATATGGAGAATTAATTAAATCAGCTTGGGTAAAATCTACTTTAAAAACTTTTACACCTTCAGGATTTTGACGAATAATGGTTACATTTTTTCTATTGGCAACGGAGGTAAAATCACCTGCTAATGCCAATGCTTCCATGATGGTTACTTGGTTTACCATACCACTAAAACGTCCAGCTCTGGCCACTTCACCTATTACAGTAAATGGCATTTCGGTTAATTGAACTACTAAGTGGTATACTTTAAAATATTTTTTTAACTCCACATCAATTAATTGTTTGGCTTCAGTTACAGATAATCCACTCACTTTTAAATTACCAATAATGGGTAAATTAATTTCACCAGTTTGATTGATAGAATAACCAATTAAATACAGCATACTTCCTAGTCCACCTTGCACTTGCATCATTTGTTGTGTTCCTACAGAATGCGAAAATGCTTTAGAAATGGTTTCATCGGTAGATGCTACACTTACATACAAAATATCGTTTACTTGTAATTTGTAAATGGTACGGTCAAGTTGGTAATTGCTTTTGCTGGTATCGGAAGCGGTGCTAGTTTTTGCATTTTGCAATAAAATGTATTTTTTGTTAGCCACACATGAAGTTAACAGCGCTATGCCAAAGGAGCTGAGTAAAATTAAGTTTTTTATTTTCATTTTTTTATTGTTCACTTCCAATCAATAGCAGTATTTTATTATTTTTTGCTTTTGAAAGAGGGCAAATTTAACAATTTCATTGGTAATTAAAAGAAAGTAATATTAATTTAATTGTAATTTTGTATTTAGAATTATGAAGTGGGAGATGGGCACTGAGAGATGGGAGATGTGAGTTGGGAGGTGGGAGTTGGGCACTGAGAGTTGAGAGATGTTTAATTTATATGTCATGGTGAGCTTGCCGAATCCATACACGTATTTGTTAATGTATGAATTCTGAATGAAGAATTGGGAGATGGGAATTAAGAAGTATGAAGTATGAATTGGGAGATGGGCACTGAGAGTTGAGAGATGGGAGATGAGAATTGAGAATTGAGAGATGAAATATGAATGATGAAAAAAAAAGTAAATTGCCAGAAGCCAGAAGCCAGTAACCAGAAGCAAAAAGTATCAATGATGAATGAAGTTTTAAGTTTTAAACATGGTTGGTGTCCCTACCAATCCACTTAATTTTCGCCACAATTCAAGCTAATATCTACAAATTATTTGAATCCTCAGATAATTTGTAGAGACGTTTAATTAAACGTCTTTTTTAATTCGAAGTGTGAATTATAAATCCACACTGGCGGGTTTACATGTTTGTTTGAATGTTAAATAATTCCACGTAGGGCGCAGACCTATGTGTCTGCCCAAAAACACAAATAAACGCGAAGAGACATACGGCCGTATGTCTTTGTTTGAAAAAAAGGAATGCTCAACAATTAACAACGGAACTCACCCTTCCTAATAAGGAAGGGCAGGGTAGGTGTTTTGAAATTATCAATCACAAGTGACGCACGCAATGCGTAGCTTAACATTTGCGATAGCGGTGTTATTTGATAAAGTGTGAATTACAAATCCACACCAGCGGATAAGCAATCCAGGTGTGTCGAGACTAGACCACACTTCGACAGGCTCAGTGACCAATAATTCAGTTCTCAAGGCCAACGCTCGCCACAATTCAAACTAATATCTACAAATTATTTATTCCGATGTGTCGGAAATGATTCAGCTAATTTGTAGAGACCTTGCATGCAACGTCTTTTTTATTTAATAAGCACTATCATAACTAATTTTCGAAAATAAACTTTAAACTTGCACAAGTTTTTTAATTTATTATTATGTTCATTCATAATAAATTTTTTTATCATCAATTTTCAAAATAATATGAACGGATTTTTTAAAGTTCCAACTCCAGTAAACGAACCAGTATTAAATTATGCACCTGGTAGCAAAGAACGCAAAGATTTAAAAGATGCTTTAACCGAAGCACGTGCTAAAACAATAGATGTTCCCATGTATATAGGTGGGAGTGAGGTTCGCAGTGGCAATACCATGAACATGCATCCACCTCACGATCACCAACATTTGTTAGGACAGTTTCATGTAAGTGATGCAAGTCATGTAACTGCCGCTATCAATGCAGCATTAGCAGCCAAACCAAAGTGGGAAGCATTAACTTGGGAGCAACGTGCAGCTATATTTTTAAAAGCAGCCGATTTAATAGCAGGTCCTTACCGTGCTAAATTGAATGCTGCTACCATGTTGGCACAAAGTAAAAATGCATATCAAGCGGAAATAGATGCGGCCTGCGAATTCATAGATTTTTTACGTTTCAATGTAAATTTTATGAGCCAAATTTACAATGAGCAACCACAGTCGGGAAAAGGCATGTGGAATAGAATTGAATACCGTCCATTAGAAGGATTTATTTATGCATTGACTCCCTTTAATTTTACTGCCATAGCTGGCAATTTGCCAACTAGTGCTGCCATGATGGGTAATGTAATAGTTTGGAAACCGGCAAATACACAAGTTTATTCGGCCAATGTATTAATGGAAGTTTTTAAGTTAGCAGGTGTGCCCGATGGTGTTATTAATTTAATATATCCAAGTGGTCCGGTAGCTGCAGAAGTGGTGTTTAACCATCCTGATTTTGCAGGCATACATTTTACAGGAAGTACAGGTGTTTTTCAAAGTATTTGGAATACCATTGGAACCAATATTCACAAATATAAAACGTATCCAAGAATAGTAGGGGAAACAGGTGGTAAAGATTTTATTGTAGCGCATCATTCTGCCAATGTAAATGCGGTGGTAACAGCATTGGTTCGTGGTTCATTTGAGTACCAAGGACAAAAATGTTCTGCCGCGAGTCGTGCCTATATTCCCAATAATATGTGGGCAGAGGTAAAAGAAAAAATGCTGAAAGAAATGGCTACATTCCAAGTTGGTCCGGTAGAAGATTTTAGGAATTTTGTAAATGCGGTGATTGACGAAAAATCATTTGATAAATTAGCAAAATACATAGATGAAGCCAAGGCAGATTCAACTTGCGAAATCATTGCCGGAGGCACTTATGATAAAAGCAAAGGTTGGTTCATAGCGCCAACTGTAATAGTTACTACTAATCCCAAATACACCACCATGTGTGAAGAATTATTTGGTCCGGTTTTAACGCTTTATGTGTATGACGCAGCTCAATTTGAAGAGACATTAGCATTGGTAGATTCAACCAGTATTTATGCATTAACAGGTGCAGTTTTAGCGCAAGACAGGTATGCAATAGAATTAGCAACTGTGAAGTTAAGAAATGCAGCGGGTAATTTTTATATTAATGATAAGCCAACTGGCGCAGTTGTTGGTCAGCAGCCATTTGGTGGTGCGCGTGCAAGTGGTACAAATGATAAAGCAGGTGCAATGATTAACTTAATGCGTTGGGTGAGTCAGCGAACTATTAAAGAAACTTTTGTATCGCCAGAAAGATATGAATATGACTTTATGAA
>CAISTO010000147.1 GCA_903888395.1 uncultured Bacteroidota bacterium
AAATGTACCAAAGAATAAAAAAATATCGCCTACTCCTACGCCTTGATTATTCAAATGACCTTGCGCGGCAGCAGATTGTCCAAAAATTGGTTTCCAATCATCAGGTCTTTCTTTTAAAGTATCTTTCCTTAGATCTGGGTCAAGATGAGCTGTTTGTTTTTTTGGTGTTTTTCCTGTCTTCTTATTTACCGGATATTGCCAATTTGGCTTTAACTCTTTTATAATTTCATAATAAGTTTTATCATCATACCATAAATCATCAAATAATCTGGTGTCATTTTCTTGTGGAATTGGAAGTGACAAGAGAGTTCCATCTTCTAAAATTGGGCTTTTAATTTTACCATATTGAGAGTCAAACCCCTTTCTGCTAAGGACGATTTTCATTTTAATTTTTTTGGATTGATTTTTTTAATGATTCGCTATCAAGAACTTCATCATACTCTTTAGTATGTACTTTTTTACTTGACATATCAATTTTTATTCTGGTTAGAAATTCGGTGAAATCAGGGTTCATTGTCAATTTGTCAATCGTATCCCAATCTAAAGTGTCACGTGTTCTTGCAGGTAAAATAATTTCTGTATTATCTGGTTCTTCGATATTTAGTTTAATGACACCTATGCCAAATGAAGATGAAAGCCTGGTAAGTTCTTTTGTAAATTCTTCTTCATTTGAAATTTCGGCAGCAACCAAGTAGCTTTCATTCGCCCATGTTGAATTTGATACAGTTTGAAAAAAACTTGCGCGCAAATTGCCAAAATTTAATTCTTGTTTTAATTCAAATGAGAAGAGATTAATGGTCACGCTTCCAATTTCTGAACTTAAATCAAACACTTCAGGTTTCCATTCATTAAATGGAAAACTGCATCCTACCATATCAGGATGAACCCATTCACCAAACTCCTTTTTTGAAGAATGTAAGTGATTAATTGTTTTAGTTGCTACTTTTAGATATAATGATGCATAATATGCAAGGAAACGATGTAAATCTTTCTCGTAAACATTGTTCTTTGTTTTGCTTGATGACGGTGGTGCTTTTACATTTGCATTATTAAAATCAATTTTAGATTTCAAAGACGATAAATAAAAACGCTTTGGCCTACTATTAGTCAATGAAAAAATAGATTTGGGGTTTGCTTTTACACTCACATATAACTGAGCTCCTAATGTAGCCCAAGGTGTTTTACCTTTACTATTCAGTTTTTTATCTAGTCCTTCATTACAAGCATACTGCCAAATTTCATTTGGAGTTAATGGATCTATGTTTTTTGATAATATTACATTTGCTAATTCTAAGAATGTCATTTTTTCTTTTAAATATACTACTTTTCTAAAATATATTCAACTACCCCTCCAATACCTTACGGCCTGCCCTTTTATGTTTGTATCCTAAATAATATTTATGATACAAATTCTACCACTTGCCAACATTATTCACGAGGAGGTTTCATTGGAGGACGATTTTAATAACAAGTTTGAGGGCTGGGAAATCATTGAAGACGAGGACGAGCACTCATTTATTAAGAACAGTCATTATTGGATGGAAAACAAGTCCAGTAATAGATGGATGTTTTACCACAAAAAGCTACCTGTAACTTCAAAAGAGAACTTTATTATCCGTGCTGAAATAGAGATACTAAATAATAAACGTGGATATGGCCAATATGGATTGGTATGGGGCTTTGATAAAGCACATGAAAAAGTTTCAAAATTTGTTGTGTCAACCGAAAGCGAAAGATATACCATAGCAAAATTTCAAAAGGATCACCAGTTCCATGAACATAGGTTTGGAGGCAAATACGAAAAACATGGTTTTGAATTTAATAAGCAGTTTTTTAGTATTGTGAAATTGGACAAATACTTTTATTTCTTTTTAAACCATCATGACCGCCCTGTGTATATGACGCATGTTTCACAAATGCCAATGGAGGGAGATAGATTTGGTTTTTATGTAGAACCGGGTATTTTGATACGTTGCGACAAAATTGTAGTGAAGCGTTTGCTTACAGATAAAAACTTTAATGGCAATCCATGGATGCCACTAGGTAATGATGAAATGCCTCTGGGTTCAGAAATTTTGAGAGGATAACTATTTGTAATTAGTACTCATTTTTTGAATGGCCCCTTTTATTTTTTTACGTAAAATAGCAGGTTTATCTACAAGACAAAATGCACCCATTCCTAAAATTTTAAAAGTAAATTCTTCGTTCAATAATACTTTCAGGCTAATCTGTACCCTATCTGTTTTTTCAATGATTAGCTTTTGGGTGGCGTGTAATGGTTCAAGCAATACTAAGTCGCTGATGGGTTTAAGTATAGTTAGTAGTACTTCCTCGGGCTTGGTGTTGCTTTCCATTATACCCGTACTGTGTTGGAAAAAAGTAGATGCATTAAAGTCGGATCTTCTTTTGTAAATATTGTTAAGTATGACCAAATCAGTCATTCTATCTAAGGCGTAAGTGGTGTATTTTCCCTTTTGTTCACTCCATCCTATTACATACCATCTGTTTCTGTTCTCTTTTATCAAATAGGGTATTAAACTAGCAGCACTTGATTTTCCCTTGTAAATATTTTTATACTGAAATTTTAGGGCTTGCTTGTTTTTAATGGCTTCGTAAATAAACTCAATCAAATCCATTCCTTTTGTATGGACTGATTTTTCAAATTGAACTAATTCATCCAACATCTTATCGTCACCATCTAAATCCAATGCAAAACGAGTATTGATTCGCTCAATTGCATTTTTGAAATTACTAAAAATGGGAACCTCCTTATACTGATATAAAAGCTGCGAGGCGAATTGCAAAGCGGACCACTCTTCCTCGTCTAAATTAAGTTCGGCAATGGAAAACCCAATCTCACCATATACATACCCTCCCTCCACTTTTGAATACACTATTGGTGCGCTATAACCCATAGGTGCTTCCTCCCTCATTGCCCTAATATCCTTCTCAATGGTGGAAGTAGATACATCCGTTTTTAAGACGGAACTACATTTAGCCGCCAACTGCTCCAAATTGGGGAATGGCTTACGCTTATCATTCAACATTTGGTCTATAACACGGTATCTAGTAGCTGCTGATTTGTTCTTAGGCATTATTTATTATTTGCTTATTCAAGCTCCTTTATATTGAAGGCTTATTCATTAATCCAAAATCGGAAGTAATTGTAGCACCAAATTACTGGACGGCGGAACTGTCAAACTTATAAAATTTGAAGTTCCATTAATTGAAATTTTCTTTTCTATCAG
>CAISTO010000148.1 GCA_903888395.1 uncultured Bacteroidota bacterium
ATTCAAAACAGTGTGGTGTTACTTGACGAAATTGAGAATCAAGTGAAGTATTTGATAGAAAATGTGCGTCATAAAGGATTTAGTTTGGAGTTAAACCCATACTTAGCCGCTTATTTTATTCATGGTGGAATTAAATCGCCAAGATTTAAATGGTTCATTAAATATAAACGTTGGATAAAAATAAATAAAGTAAACACCCTTTCAATGGTTGATTACCGATTTATAGATAAAGATGGTGAGGCAGTAGTGTTTTAAAAAACTATTCTTAATTGTTGGTGCCGCTGCGCTTAAACACCAACAATGGCATCTTTAAATAAAAAATCCGTAAAGTTCAGGCTTTACGGATTTTTTTATGAATACCAATAATAGTCATTCCGTAATTCCGCTCAAGCGGAATACTTCATTTGGCAACCAACATTGATAATTCCGAGTTGGTTAGCACAGAAAGGAGATGCGCTGCATGACAGGAGGTTTCATTTAAAATCAATTGAAAAAAGTTTATTCTTCCTCCTCTCCTACTCTGTCAATTTCAATTTTAAAATCGGTGCTGGCGTAATAGTTTTTGGTAAACTCACACCAATGGCAATCTGCTTTTCCGCAACCATTGCTAAATTCTTTTGCTTTTATTTTAGTAAAAGCAAAATCTATTTGCCCTAAAACCGTTTGAATGTCTAAAGGTGTAATTGGAACCCTAATTTTATTGAAATTATTTGTTTTTTTATCAGGTTCTACAAAGTCAAATTCACAGGTTTGCATATCCCAATCTTGTGTTTTGGGGTCCTTATCGTAATCCATTAGTATTTTATAAAACACTGCTTGTCGCCAATAATCACCACCAAATTTATCTTCAAACTTGGGTTCTTTTTTATCAACTTCATCTTTTATTACATTTTCAGGATTAGGAGTTTTAAACTTTTCTCGCGCATTGTCAATATTGCCTGTTTTGTAATCCACTACATTTACCACATTCCCTGCAAACTCTAATTTATCTAACTTTCCGTTTAATGGAACATTATTTACCACTACATTTTTCAAACTCCGTTCTACACTGGTAATTTTATTCCATTCATTGATATATTTAGCATAATATTTTGGCAAAAACTGTTCGCCATATTCCATGCGTAATTTAAATTCTTGAGGCGTAAAATTTTGTTCATTTCTGCGCATAAACCAAGCAAAATCCTTTAACATTTCTTCCGCAGTAGCAAAGATTTTCTCGTCATTGCTATTCATGTTTCGGAACAATTTTTCTAAGGCATAATGAACAGCGCTACCAAAAGTCATGCTAGCACTTAATGGCGCTGGCACCTTAATTAAACTGTTAAAGTAAAACGCAGTTGGACATTTTAAATATGAACTTAAGTGAGTTACACTCAAGGTGAATTTTTCCAATAATTCATTTACAAAATCATTGTTAAATAATTGGTCGGCAGCTTGGTGTTTTTGATTTTGCCAAACTATTAATTCAAAGTTTGTTAAATCGGCATCACTTACTGCATAATCGCTATTTTTTATTCCTGCAAACTCTTCTAATTCAGCTAAGAACTGACTTTTTTCTAGCTCTTTGCTATTGTTATCATGTGTTAAATAACTTAAATTCAATTGCTTTTTAGCACGTGTCATTCCTACATAAAACAACCTGCGTTTTTCTTCTAAATCATTTTCTTTATTGATTTCAAATAAAGTATCTGGTAGGGAATAACTGCTGTGTTTACGAGATTTTTCCCAAACATTTGCATTGATACCAATGATAAAAACATGCTCAAATTCTAATCCTTTTGATGAATGAGTGGTAATAAAATTTACACCGTCCAAATTATAAATCAAGCGCTGTGATGGCAATTGAATTTTTTCTTTTTCCATGGTGTCTATTGTATTTACCAATTGCTTTAATGCAGTTTTGGTATTGCGCACACATTCACTTTTCACAAAATCAAAAAAGGTATGAAGTAACTGCATATTATAAGTTCGCTCATCACTTTGCAAAGCTTCAAAAAGCAAACCGCTATCGTTTATTATTTCTTTTATTAAATGTTGTAAAGTTAAATTTGCAGCGCTGCTGATCCATTTTTCAATCAATGTAGATGCTTTTACAAATAGTTCATTTACATTTTTATCCTCAATAAAAATACTTGGTTTTGGGTCAAGAAAATTTTGTTTCAAACCTTGTCGCCAACCTGTTTTCTCCCACGTTACATCTTTTTGATTGTTCAAATCGTTCATTTTATTGGCAAACCTTGCCAATTCAATGCTTGGTAAACGAAAGAAATTATAATGCAAAATTTCAAACAACAAATATTCGCCACTGTGCGGTTTTGTTAACTCCGCGTTGATGTAACGTAATATGGTAACCAGTTTTTTGATTAACATTTCATCAAAAGCATTGGCTCTTTTTCGTGTATTAATTTGAATATTGTGATGCTGTAACCATGCAATTAAATCTTCGGCTTGTTTATGGTTATGGAACAATACAGCAATTTCATTTAATGGAACACCTTGTTCTTTTAAAGCCATTATTTGCATGGCAATATGCGTGCTTTGATGCGCTTCATTTTGATAAGCAAATATGCTTGGAGGATTAGTTAAAGCAGCAAACTTTTCGTTGCTAGCCAGCAATGTTTTATCAGGATTAATCCTTGTATTGTTCTGACTAATTAACGCTTTACTGGCATCTAAAATTACTTGACTACTGCGGTAGTTTTGTACCAATGAAATGGTTTTTAAATCCTGCGCTGCATATTTATTGATATAAAAATTAATGTTCTCCACGTTAGCACCTTGAAACCTGTAAATAGATTGGTCATCATCGCCAACGGCAAATACATTGGGCTTTTCGTTGTTCTTTAGCAGCTGAAACAACAAATCATTTTGCGCACCACTGGTATCTTGGTATTCATCTACCAAAAAGTACAAATACTTTTCTTGGTATTGCGCTAGTATTTCCGGTTTTTGGTTAAATGCTTCAATTACCCATAAAATCATATCGGCAAAATCGTAACGATTGGTGTGTTTTAACTTAGCTTGATAAGTTTCAAAAGTGGCTGAGGCAGCTCGTAAAACTTGCATTTTCTGCACTTCTTTATCATAGGCAGCTTGTTTTAAATCACCAGGGTTAAACTCTTTGTATTTGCGTTTGTACACAAACTCATCGCGGGTTTTGATGTCTTCTAAATAAGTATCAATTTTGCTACTAATTAAAGCTGCACTCCAGTTTTCGCGCTTCATGGCTTGATACAAATTTAATAATCGATCGGTTTCGTAATAGATATCGCCAGTGTAACGTTTCAACGGATTTTCAGCTTCAAACTTTTCAATGATTTCATGTACTAAATTTATTTGCTCTAACTCGCTAATGGCATCCAAACTTCTTATTCCAAAATAGTCTAAGTTTTCTTGAATAACGGCATTGCTAAAAGCATGAAAAGTAAAAATGTCAATTCTATACGCATCAGTTCCAATAATTTCTATCAGGCGTTTGCGCATGGCAATGGTACCTGCATCGGTATAAGTTAGGCATAAAATACTTTCGGCTGTGGTATCGGTTTTGGTTAAAATATTGGCAATTCTGCTTGCTAATATTTGAGTTTTTCCTGTTCCTGGCCCGGCTATTACAAGCATAGGACCATCAATTTGTTCTACTGCATTGCGTTGCTCTGCATTCAATTGATTTAATAAATCGGTAAAAGGGATTTTTGATTGTGGCATTTTCAAAAGTAATGATAAATGATGAAGTATGAAGTATGAATGTTAAATTTTGAATGTTGGATTTTGGATTTTGAATGAGTAAGCATGAAGTCCCGACAAATCGGGAAAGTATGAATGTTAAAGTATGAAGTATGAAAAAAAAATCGAAATTCGAATATCTAAATTCGAAAATACTATCAGCTAGCGGCCAGTTACCAATTACATTTTGCTAACTATTAATTTTCAAAACTATGGTCTATCGTCCATAAACCATAAACCCTTCACATTTTTTCCTTAAACTTGCACTTAATTTATTTCTAAAATAAGCATTGCAGTTCAATCCATTCCAATATCATTTACCCGTTGCGGATATTATAGACGAGGTAAAAAATCATTTATCCAATCACAATACTTTAATAGTAAATGCGCCTCCGGGAGCAGGAAAAAGTACGCTTTTACCTTTGACTTTATTGGATGAAAATTGGTTGGCTGGCAAAAAAATAATCATGTTGGAACCACGAAGGTTAGCTGCTAAAACCATTGCTACCCGCATGGCTGAACTATGGGGCGATAAAGTGGGCGAAACCATTGGTTACCGCATACGATTTGAAAACAGAGTAAGCACACAAACAAAAATTGAAGTCGTAACCGAAGGTATTTTAACCCGCATGTTACATACCGATAATGCGTTAGAAAATGTGGGCTTGGTGATTTTTGACGAGTTCCATGAACGCAGTTTATTTGCCGATGTAGCCATGGCTTTGTGCCGAGAAGCACAACAAATATTAAGACCTGATTTGCGCATGATGGTGATGTCGGCTACGTTGAACATGCCACAATTAACTGCTTTGTTAAATTGCCCTGTGGCAGTAAGTGAGGGAAAACAATATCCGGTTGAAGTTAAATATGTAGGTGAAGGAGATGCTTTTTTATTGCCCGAAACTACTTCACATGTAATAGTAAAAGCTGTTAAAGAAAATGAAGGCGATGTATTGGTATTTTTACCTGGCGAAGGAGAAATAAAAAAATGTGCTGAATTACTAAAAAGTAAATTGTTGGACTTTGCCATTCATCCATTATACGGACAGTTACCGCAACGGGAGCAATTTGCCGCTATTATGCCAAATAAAAATGGCAAAAGAAAAGTAGTTTTAGCCACTTCCATAGCCGAAACCAGTTTAACCATTGAAGGGGTGAAAATAGTAATCGATTCAGGTTTTGCGCGTGTTTCGAAGTTTGATCCCAAGTCAGGATTATCGCGATTAGAAACCGTTCAAATTACCAAAGATTCAGCTGACCAACGGGCTGGAAGAGCAGGAAGGTTAAGTGCTGGCGTTTGTTATAGAATGTGGACCAAAGCCAATCAAGAACGAATGATTGAGCACAGAATTCCTGAAATTATGGAAGCTGATTTAGCTGCTCTGGTGCTCGACATGGCCAAATGGGGAATTAGTAATTTAAACCAATTGACTTGGTTAAGTCCGCCTCCAAAAGCCGCGGTAATGCAAGCTGTGGATGTGCTTACTAATTTGAATGCTTTGGATACCAACAAACGCATTACAGAACATGGAAAAGAAATTCATCAATTGCCTTGTCACCCCAGAATAGCGCACATGCTTTTAAAGGCAAAACAAGACAATGCCATTGCGCTAGCAACCGACATAGCAGCCATTTTAGAAGAACGAGATCCATTGCCAAAAGACAGCGGAATAGATATCAATTTGCGCATAGAAGCATTGAGGCGAAGCCGCCAAAATAATAGTGCGGGTAATAGATTTGGAAGAATAGAAAAGGTAGCAGAATCGTACCGAAAAATGCTGAACCAAGAAGCAGAAAACGGACCGGTTGATGACCATGAAACAGGTTTGTTATTGGCTTATACTTATCCGGAACGCATTGCTTTTGCAAGGCCAGGAAATAATGCACAGTTTCAATTAGCCAATGGAAAAATAGCAGCCATTGGGCATAGAGATAATTTGGCCAACGAACCTTGGCTAGCCGTGGCGCATATTGATACCAGAGATGGTTTAGGGAAAATATTTATGGCATCGCCATTGAATCCAAAAGATTTATTGCCATTGGTAAAAGAGCGTGAAGTAATTACTTGGGATACCCGAAAAGGTGGTTTAATAGCTACCAAAGATTTAAGAATTGGCAGCATTGTATTGCAGTCAAAACCATTGGCAGCGCCAAACGAGGAAAATTTAGTAGCGGCTATTTCAACAGCAATAAAAAATGAAGGTGAAGAATTATTGAATTTTGATGATGCATTTACCCAATTACAAAACAGAATTTTGAGTGTTTGTAAATGGAATCAATACAAAGATTGGCCAGATGTAAGCACTGATGAGTTATTGCTAAATAACATGGATTGGTTAGGGTTTTATTTACCCAAAGTAAAACGACCTGATGATTTAAAGAAAATAAATTTGAGTGAAGCCTTGCTTCAATATTTAACTTGGGAACAGCAGCAAACTTTAAACTCCTTAGCTCCTGCAAAAATAAATGTGCCCAGTGGTTCTAATATTGGCATTGAATATTTGGCAAATGGCGAAACCCCTATCCTATCGGTTCGCTTGCAGGAAGTATTTGGCATGGCTGATACACCAACGATAAATAATGGTAAAATTCCTTTGGTATTGCATTTATTATCGCCAGGATTTAAACCAGTGCAAGTAACTTCCGACTTAAGAAGTTTTTGGAACAATACTTATTTTGAAGTAAAGAAAGAACTAAAACGCAGGTATCCAAAACACGCTTGGCCCGATGATCCGTGGATTGAAAAAGCGGTGGCAAAAGGAGGCCCGCGGAGGTTTTAGTGAATTGGTTTAGTGGTTCTGAATTAGATGAAATTTTTTAGTTTTTATTTTTTTAGGTAATTTGCTTTTGAAAATAGCATAAATAATCAACGGAGGAGCGGAGAAAGCTAAACCAATTGCCCCCATTAATTTTAATTGAGGTTCACCAACAGTTATAGCAAACAAAGAAAAAAATGAAGTTGTAAAACCTATTCCCCCAAATACAATGGCACCAACTTGATTTAAATTTTGATTATAAACATTGAATTTTAAGTACTTAATTTGGTCATAGTTTACTTTATATTTCTTTCCATTTTTTAAATTCTCGAAGAAAAAAGTATCATTACTTACAGCATTTAATTTCAATTCTTTTTGATCACCATTATTAAGCTTACAATATACTTTCTTTGGGATTATATAATTCAAAGTGTCTTCATTGTTATGGAATTTAATTGTTTGCTGAGCAATAATTGATTTTACACTTGATAACAATATTACTAAAACCAATAATTTGAACTTTAGTATCATAGAATTTAATTTTATAATTTTTTTTTTCATAAATAAATGTAATTATACTGATGACGTAACTTTAAAAATTGATGAAAATAAAAAGATTTTATGAGACATATTTTCAAACTTATTTATTATCAAAACTAATCTTTAATATACTTAAACCAAAAACAATTTTAAAGTTAAGAAAGAACTAAAACGCAGATATCCAAAACATGCTTGGCCCGATGATCCGTGGACAGAAAAAGCGGTGGCTAAAGGTGGCCCGAGGAGGTTTTAGTTTTTAGCCACAGATTGCACAGATAACACGGAAAATTTAACCACAGAGTTAACAAAGGTTATACACAGAGAACACAATGAGATTTACGCTACATGTAATCCTCCAAATCCTAAAATCCTTTTAATCCTGATTCAGACAATATGCGGAAAATATAACCACAGAGTTCACAGAGATTTTACATAGAGAACACAAAGAGATTTACGCTACATGTAATCCTCAAAATCCTAAAATCCTGATAATCCTGATTCAGACAATGTGCTGAAAATTTAACCAAAGAAAACACAGAGGTTCGTACAGAGAACACAAAGCATTATTAGCCTATAATAGTGAATTGGAAAGAATCTATTGCACGATTTTTTTTATAAAAAATAATTGCGAGGACAAAATTAGTATTTAAAATAAGTTTACCTTAAATTCTGTAGGCTAAATCAGCGTGTTGGAAAGCCTCGTAGAGGTGAAACTATTGTAACACTAAAAAAGCTAAAGCTATCTAAGCCTCGTAGAGGCGACACAACACTGGCAAAGCGCAAAGCATCATATAAAATCCTAATATTTAATTGTTATATTATATTATTTTTTTACTTAGTCTATGCTTTCAAAAAAAAAAGGCCACCCTTTCGGGTAGCCTTTTTTTTATTTGCGTAGTACTTACGCTAGAAGAAACTTCTTAGTTTTTCAACAATTTAAATACTTGAGTATTTGATTCTGTTGTGTAACGTACAAAGTAAATTCCTTGTTTCAATTTGTCAACACCGTTAACAGTGATAGTTGAATTACCTTTAACCACGTCAATGTTTTGGCTAATGATAGTTCTACCATTGATGTCAGAAACTTCAACAGTTCCGTTTGCATTGTTAACTGTTTCAACTGTAATAGTTAAGTCAGTAGTAAATGGATTAGGAGTAACTGTTACTTTTTCTTTGGTGTTTTCTACAGTTTTGATTTCAATAGTTTTAGAATAACTGAATGAGTTATCGTTATCAACCATTTTCAAACGGTAGTAAATAGTACCTGCACTGTTTAATAAAGTAATAATACCTTTATCTAAGTGATTGTATGAAGTTAAAGATGAAGTATTACCAGCAGCTTTTACATTAGTAATAGCTGTAAAGTTTTTACCATCAATAGAACGTTCAACAACGAACATGTTAGCATTAATTTCGCTAGCAGTAGTCCAAGTTAATTTAGCATCATTGTTTAATAAGCTTCCGTTAAATGTAGTTAACTTAACTGGTAATGGATTGAAAATATCAGAACCAGTGAACAGTTGAGTAGCATTAGAGAAACCTGTATGAATTAAGTAGTTATTTAAAGTATCAACTGAACTACCTGAGTTAGTGTTCCAAGCTACACCTACTTCTTTATTTGCTAAACGCGTGTAATCTTCTGTAAATCCAAAAGTAGTGTACATAGTACCCATCCAATTGTCTCTATAGTTAATTTTAGCATCGTATAAGTATGTTCCAGCTGGAGCATCAATACTTGTATAGAAGTAAGGGAAATTAGTAA
>CAISTO010000149.1 GCA_903888395.1 uncultured Bacteroidota bacterium
ATTTATTTCCTTTTTTGCTTTTTAAAATTACTTTCTTAATGATAATGTTTTTGCTTTACAAACAAGTAAAGTATATGATAATAAAGGGTTGCACATCATTTTTAGCTTACCTAAATATGACAATTCAAAATTAAATTATTAATTTAAACGTTAAATTTAAAATGCATTACATCACCATCATTTACTAAGTATTCTTTTCCTTCCATGCGCAAAGCACCCGCTTCTCTGCATGCCGACTCCGTTCCATATTTTTTAAAATCTTCGTAACTAATTACATCTGCTTTTATAAATCCTCTTTCAAAATCTGTATGAATAACTCCTGCAGCTTGTGGAGCTTTAAAACCATTATTAATTGTCCATGCTCTTACTTCCTGAACACCAGCAGTAAAATAGGTAATTAAGTTTAATAATTTGTAAGATGCTGTAATTAATTTAGCCACGCCACTTTCTGTTAATCCCAAATCATTTAAAAACGAAATTCTATCTTCGTAACTATCTAATTCAGAAATATCACTTTCAATGGCAGCACTTATAATTATAACTTCAGCTTTTTCGTTTTTAACAATTTCTTTTACTTGATCTACAAATTTATTTCCATTCACAACAGATGCTTCATCAACGTTACAAACATACATGACTGGCTTATCAGTTAACAAGCATAAATCGGCAATATGTTCTTTATCGTTAGCACTCATTTCTAAAGTTCTAGCCGATTTACCATCGTCTAAATGTGCTTTGTATTTTAACAATACAGTTTCTGCCTTTACTGCATCTTTATCACCTGTTTTAGCAGCACGACTTACTTTTTGAAGCTTTTTTTCAACGGAATCTAAGTCTTTTAATTGTAATTCTGTATCTATAATTTCTTTGTCACGTAATGGATCAACAGTTCCATCCACATGAATAATATTATCGTCTTCAAAGCAACGCAATACATGAATAATTGCATCTGTTTGACGAATATTTGCTAAAAATTGATTACCCAATCCTTCGCCCCTACTCGCTCCTTTTACTAAACCTGCTATGTCTACAATTTCAATTGTTGTAGGTAAAACCCTATTCGGTTTTACTAAACTTTCTAATACATTTAAACGTTCATCAGGAACAGTAATTACTCCTACGTTAGGTTCAATGGTACAAAAAGGAAAATTTGCTGCTTGCGCTTTTGCATTGCTTAAGCAATTAAATAATGTTGATTTGCCTACATTTGGTAAGCCTACTATTCCACACTGCATTTTTTAGTTGATAGTTGTTAGTTGATAGTTGTTAGTTGATAGCTTATGGCAGCTAACAGGTTGAGAATATTTTTTTTTATATTTTTCGGCCAGAAGCCAGTAACTATTTTACTGTCCGTTAATAATTTGTTTCATATCCATTATTATTTTTTCTGCTAAATGGTTTGCAGTTGCTTCACTTTTACTTTCAGCATATATTCTAATAATGGCTTCGGTATTACTTCTACGTAAATGAACCCATTCATTATCAAATTCTATTTTTACACCGTCAACAGTATTGATAGGTTGTTTTTTATATTTTTCTTTAATACCACTTAAAAGCTCATCAATATTGATGTTTGAATCTAAATCAATTTTCTTTTTAGCAATGGTATAATCGGGATAAGAAGAACGAAGGATAGAACATAATTTATCGCTTTTTGCCAAATGAGTTAAAAATAATGCAATGCCAACCATGGCATCTCTTCCATAATGTAATTCAGGGAAAATTATACCTCCATTACCTTCTCCTCCAATAACAGCTTTGGTTTCCTTCATCATGGCAACTACATTTACTTCACCAACAGCACTTGCATTGTAATTTCCACTGTGTTTTTCGGTAATATCTCTTAAAGCTCTTGTTGATGAAAGATTTGAAACAGTATTTTTAATAAAACCATTTTTCTTTAAATTTTCATCACTTACATTATTTAAAACATAATCGGCTACTGCTACTAAAGTATATTCTTCACCAAACATACTTCCATCTTCATTGACCAAAGCAAGTCTATCCACATCAGGATCTACCACAATTCCTAAATCAGCTTTCTGACGAATAACTTCGTTTGAAATAGCAGTTAAATTTTCAGGAAGTGGCTCAGGATTATGCGGGAATTTACCATCAGGAGTACAGAATATTTCTACAATATCATCTACGCCTAAAGCTTTTAAAAGCATAGGAATTGCAATGCCACCAGTTGAATTTACAGCATCTACAACAATTTTAAACTTTTTTAATTTAATTGCTTCTACATCAACTAAATCAAGTTTTAAGATTTCGTCAATATGTTTTTGAATATAATCTTTTTTCTCAGTAATTTTTCCAAGTTTATCTACATCAGCAAACTCAATATTCCCTGATTCAGCAATAGATAACATCTGTTTTCCAAGTTCATCTGAAATAAATTCACCTTTGCTATTTAATAATTTTAATGCATTCCATTGTTTTGGATTATGACTTGCAGTTAATATAATTCCACCTTGAGCGGCTTCCATTACAACTGCCATTTCTACTGTTGGAGTTGTACTCAAACCTAGGTCTATCACATCTATTCCCAAACCATTTAAAGTAGCGCAAACCAAACGATTTACCATATCCCCACTTATTCTTGCATCTCTGCCAACTATTACCTTACAAGCTACGGATTCTTGTTTAATCATGCTACCATAAGCAGCTGTGAATTTTACTACATCAATAGGTGTTAATGAATTTCCACTTTGCCCCCCAATTGTCCCCCTGATACCTGAAATTGATTTTATTAATGTCAAAACTTTTTTTAAATTTAGTGGCGCAAAATAAGGCTATATAATCATTTGTTAAAACTTTAAATGCTTTTTAAATAAAAAAATACTCAAACAAATAATAAACAATGATTTAGTATTTCATTTAAACATTATAAATTGAAAAAATACCTTAAATTAAAACCTAAAACCTGCAGTAACTAAAAAATTCATCATGGTAAATTGATTTTCGGCAGAGTAACTTGTTCTTCCTTTTTCTGTTAATTGATAAGGAGTTTGATAGTTCGTATTCCATGTATAAACCATTGCACCGTCTATATAAAAATCGGAACTATAATTATCAACCGAGGGAAATAAAAAACCTAAACCACCTGAAATACTTTGAGTTGGATTATCGAGCGAAACTCCAGTAGAACTTGAATTGAAAGGACTTCCATAATAAGCATATCCAGCTCTAAATCTCGAATTTTTATAACGCAATTCAGATCCAACTCTAACATTATTTGCAACTGTATAATTGCTTTTTACAGCAGCATTTGCATTTATAAACTCATAATTACTAGCTGTTAACCTTGCCGATTTGTAGTCTACTTGATCCCAATCAACTGAAATAAAACCTAATTTTGGATGAATTAATGCAGCGCTTACTGTTAATTTTGAAGGAGTTACTAAATCATAATCAAAGTAATCTGTTCTTTCTGTTGCACTGTAAAAATAACTGTTTGAATTAGCTGTTGAATTTAAACCATAACTGTATTCGTCTTTTAAATTTAAACGAACTGGAGTGGTATAACTTAAACCTGCTCTAAAATAATCTGTTGGTTTTAAAATAAACCCAAATCTTCCTCCAATTCCTGTTCCTTGAGTTTTAACTTTTGTTGTAAAATCTGTTGAAAATAAATTTGAACTACTGCTTCTACTCAACACTTTTTCTTTAAAAACATTAGATGATTCGTAGTTTACATTTTGAAACAACAATGATGCACCAAAGTATAAAAAGTTTGAAATGTTTAAACCACTCGAAAAATTATATTCGTTTATTCTACCAGTTATTTGGCTGATATTTGACTGACGAATTGAAAATGTATCCTTATTACTAGTAAAAATAGAACCAAATTTTTGAGGATTAATGCTATCAATTAAATAGGTCCAATAAGCCATTCCCGAAATATCATTTACATAACTGTTTGCTGCATTGTTAATACTTCTTCCATTTGCTTGCTCAGCAAAATAATCACTGATACTAGATTTAGTATTTATGCCAGAAAAAATACTGTTTTGGTTAAAATCATTCAATCTATTTACTGCAAATCCAAATGAATAACTCACTAAATCTTTGGTTTCATCGCCATTAAACCCTTGCTGTACTTTGGTAAATACCAAACCAAATTGAGGAATGTTTAATCCAGTTTTTGATTCTGTATTTATACTTCCAATATATTTGCTATCAATTAAATAAGAAGTAACAGCTAAACTTCCTGATATTTCATTTCTTCTGTATAAAGCTATTCCCGCTGGGTTGATTGCAATGGCACTGGCATCCGCACCTAAGGCACCAAAAGCACCACCTGCACCTAGAACTCGAGCTGAACCAAATAATTTGTTTTGCGAATATCGCAATGCATCTTGTTCATTTTGTGCAAAAGCATAAAATGTAAGGCAAATGCTAAATGTTGCCAATATTGATTTTTTTAACATAAAAATAAATGTTTAAATTTTAAAGAAACTTCAATTTTACTTAATAAAAATATTATTTAACGAGGACGTGAAACTCCTCCTCCACCGCCACTGCTTCTTCCACCTCCGCCACCTGATGAACCACCGCTAAAACCACTGCCACCAGCATTTGATCGTGGCGTATTATAAGAAGGTGGATTATAATTAGGTTGGGTATAAGTTGGTGGAGTATAATTTGGTTGTGTATAGGTTGGAGTTTGTGGATTGGTCTCTGATCTTACTGCATTTGGTGTTTGAATTGGTGCGGGATTGGCATATTGCGGATTAGCATTTCTAAATTCAGTTTGACGATTGTTGTTTTCAACCGAGCGATCATATGTAGAATAATTTGGCGTTGTATGCTCTGAATTCCTTGGAGCAACATATTGAACGCCATTTGGTGTAGTTATTAGAGTACCTGTATTTCCTGATGACCTAGCTTGATTTGGCTGATCAATAATATTTTGATTTGGAACTTCATCACCATTAGAACGCTTGATGGTTTTTAACGGATTTGGGTTTGGATTATCTATAGTACCACCATTGGTTGCTGGTAAATTACTTCCAATAACTTGTCGTGGTCTTGATTGGGAAGGATTACTTTTAGGAGTTTCGCTTGAATAGTTACCCCAATTATTATAATTAGGATAATAGTTATTGAAACCATAAGGATTATAAAAATTATTAAATACAAATGGATTACAAAAATAGGGATTGTAAAATGAATTGAATCCGAAATTATTAAATCCAAAACCTATTCCTGTATTCCAAACATTAAAATTATTGTATCCAAAATTTATTGATGGCCCAAAACCATAATTTCCCCAACCATTATTGTAACCAAAGTTGTTACAATAATCATAATTATTTCCATAACCGTTATAATATCCAAAATTATTAAAATTATTACTGTAAAATCTTCTATTATTAAGTCGGGCTAATCTTCTTTGTTGTTTGCGTTCTGCTTTAGCTAGCAAATATTCATCTCTTAAACTAAAAGGAGGCATTTTATAAGCTTGGTATGTTGCCGAAAGTTCAGGATGTATTTTATAAAAAGAATCCTGATTTGACTTATAAATTGGATAACCAATTACAGCATTTGGATTAGCTGTTCCATTATCATTATAGTAACCCTCAGTTTTATTTGGATCTACTTTAGAAGGAAAATCTCTCTTTATTTTTCCAACGTCAACAGTAGGAATAATTGTTTTTTCTTTATTAGAATTATCTGTTGATGAATAATAAAGATCATCATCAGCGGAAACTGGCTGATTTAAAAGCGCACATGAGCTAATGAAAAAAGCTAATGTAAAAATGGCTAAAAACGATTTAACTTTCATACTATTATATTTGTTAATTGATTATACAAAACAAAGAAATTTTTTGACTAATAACTATACCATTAATGTAAAAATTATGATATCACTAATAAATCAAAAATTTTAGAAAAAAATATTCCAAATATTGAGCCAAAAAAATTTAAATTATTGATTTCAACTAAAATAAATGGCATTTCAGTACAAAAAGCGAATTATTTAATGTAATTTTTTGCAAAAACTGCAATTGTACTTTCAAATAAATGCCTTTTATTCGCAAACAGAATAAATAAAAAAAAACTATGTTTGAAATAATTACTGAAAAATACAAAGACTTTAAATCACTTCATTATTTTTTGCGTCATACGGCATACGTTATCAATAAGCCAAGCGATACTTATTTACAAGTGAAGAGAAATGACAGGTATGAAGATATCACTTATGCCCAAGTTTTTGAACAATTAAACGCCATTTCGGCCTATTTATATGATAAAGGCTTACGCAAAGGCGATAAAGCAGCTTTATTAATTGAAAATTGTCCTGAATACATTTGTTACGACCAAGCTTTAATGCAACTTGGAATTGTAAATGTTTCAGTGTATCCAACTTCTTCAGAGTCTGACATACAACATATTATCAACGATTCAGCATCTCAAATAATATTAGTAGGCACACCTTTTTTATTAAAAAGAGTAAAAAAAATAAAAGAAAATTGCCCAACTTTAAAAAACATAATTACCACTTTTGAGGCGGAAGGTGAAAACATTATTTCATATCAAAAAGTAATTGAACAAGGAAACGTTTTATATGAAAATACAAAAGAGTTAATCGAACAAGAATTAGAAAAAGTAACCTACGATGATTTATCATGTTTACTTTATACCTCGGGAACTACAGGAAAACCTAAAGGAGCCATGCTTACACACAATAATTTTATGAGTAACATCGTAATGGCCGATTTATTGTTGCCAATTGTAAGCAAAGATTATACTTTTTTATCGTTCCTACCACTTTGCCATGTATATGAAAGAACCTGTACTTATTATTTCAGTACCTTTAAAGGTTTTAAAGTTGCTTTTGCCCAAAGTTTAGAAGCTTTAACAAGCAATATTCAAGAAGTAAAACCTCGTGCAATACTTACAGTTCCTCGTCTTTTGGAAAGAATAGAAGATAGAGTTCGAAAAAGCGTTGCTACTTCTGGCGGTTACAAAGAAATTATTTTTAATTGGGCAATTAAAGCAGGTGAAAAACGAAGAATAAATAAAGAGAATGATAAGGGTAATGGGCTGTTTTTAAATATACAATTGGCCATTGCTGAAAAACTTGTTTTTGCACAAATAAAAGAACGTTTGGGTGGAAAAATGAGTGTAATGGTAAGTGGTGGTGGTGCTTTACCAAAACATGTTGGCGAGTTTTTTGGCAATTTAGAAATGTTAGTGATTGAAGGATATGGTTTAACAGAAACATCACCATTTGTATGTGCGAATGAAATTCACAGACAAATATGGGGAACAGTTGGAAGAATAGGCCAAGCCAATGAAGTTGCTATTCAACACGTTGAAACCAAAGAAATAATTACGCTACAAACTTATGATTCTTATAATCCAACTTTTGAATCGGGCGAAGGTGAAATTTTAGTGCGTGGATTAAATGTAATGAAAGGTTATTGGAATTTACCTGAAGAAACTGCTGCTGCAATAGACAGCGATGGTTGGTTACACACTGGCGATGTGGGTAAATTTGAAAAAGGATATTTGAAAATTACGGATAGAATAAAAAATATTATTGTTAATTCATTTGGTAAAAATATATACCCCACTCCTATTGAAAATGTGTATATGAAATCAACTAAAATTGAACAAATTTTTTTAATAGGCGATGGTCAAGAATATTTAACAGCGTTGATTGTTCCAAGCAAAGAAGAATTAAAAGAAAAGTTTAATTTAAAAGAAGATTTTTTCAAACAAGATGATGAATTTATTCGTGAAAAAGAAATTATTGAATGGATGGAAGAAGACATGAAGAAATTGGAAGTGAATTTGGGTAAATACGAAAGAGTTAAGCATTTTGCATTGAAACGCTTACCCTTTACCTTGGATGCGGGAGAAATGACTCCTACCCTAAAAATTAAACGTAAAGTGGTTGAAACCAAATACAATGATGAAATTAAAAGTATTTATGTAAATGTAAGTTAGGTTTTCTATCAACTATTTTATTGATAAATTTTATATTAAAGAAAATGCTAAATCTATTATTTTAGCGGTTTGAGATTTACAAAAAAAATATAAACAAAAATGAATAATTTTAAACTTAAAATGATACCAGACCGAACTGTTAAACCACGTCAAAGTGGAATAAACATGGTAATGGATAAAGGTCTTAGCATGA
The DNA here is from genome assembly GCA_903888395.1 of uncultured Bacteroidota bacterium. Classification (GTDB taxonomy): domain Bacteria; phylum Bacteroidota; class Bacteroidia; order UKL13-3; family UKL13-3; genus JAAFJM01. The sequence continues at coordinate 8,156 of CAISTO010000149.1, forward strand.
GAGAAGCTGAAGATTTATTATCGGTATCTGGTGATTATATTGACATTATTAAACTTGGATTTGGAACTGCTTTTGTAACTCCAAATTTGGAAGAAAAAATAAAATTATATCAAAAAAACAATGTGATAGTTTATTTTGGTGGAACTTTATTTGAAGCTTTTTTAGTTAGAAATCAATTTGATGAATATTTAAAAGTATTAGAAAAATTCAAACTTTCACATGCTGAAATTTCTGATGGATCAATAGAATTACCTCATGATATAAAGTTAGATTATATTAGTAAATTAAGTAAATATGTTACTGTATTAAGTGAAGTAGGTAGTAAAGATGTTGAAAAAATAATTCCGCCATACCAATGGATTGAATTAATGCAAACTGAGATTCAGGCTGGTGCTTGGAAAGTAATAGCTGAGGCACGCGAGGCAGGAAATGTAGGCGTATACAGAAGCAATGGCGAAGTAAGAGAAGGTTTGGTACAAGAAATATTAACTAAACTTCCTCCCGAAAAAATTATTTGGGAAGCACCACAAAAAGCACAACAAACGTATTTTATAAAATTAGTAGGTGCCAATGTTAATTTAGGAAATATTGCACCAAATGATGTAATACCAAGTGAAACTTTACGCATTGGTTTGCGCAGCGATACTTTCAATTTCTTTTTAGGAAAAGGAACAAAATATACTACTGTAAAAAAGAAATAAAATTGAATTCGAAATTCGAATAATAAAATACGAATAAAAAGGAGGCTGTCTCAAATAAGGACAGCCTTTTTCATGGTGTTAAATTGAGCGAATACCGATATACCGCACATGCTTTGACTTATTGCTTGTAACATTTATAAACATTGAGTTCCAGAGGAACGAAACATTTTGTAACAACGGGTTTTAACCCGTTGAAAAAATGAACATAACCTACTCTATTTTTCGAAAACCCCTAAATAATTGCGCTAAGCGAGGCTTAGCGCAATTATTTAGGGGTTTTTTTGTGATTTTCTATTCCTTTAACCCCGAATTTCATTCGGGGCTATTAATATTAAACTCCTTCGGAGTTTCTCTTTTTTTGCTTCTTAAGTAGACGCATATGCGATAAAAACGGAAAGAAATTCGAATAAAAAAAATTGAATAAACCACATAGAAATAAAAAAAACATAGTGTAATGCCATGTTTTTTTATGTTTTTATGTAGTTCGAATTTTAGAGAGAGACAATGCATGCCTTGTCTCTGCAAGGTTTATTAACAAACTAAATTCACAATTTTTCCTTTAACAAAAATTACTTTTTTAGGTGTTTTGCCTTCTAACCATTTTTGAATAGACTCATTGGCTAATACAGTTGCTTCTATTTCTAAAGCTGAAGTTTGCAAACTGAATGTTAAATTCATTCGGTGCTTTCCGTTAATTGAAATAGGATAACTGAATTCATCTTCTACCAAATATTCGGCATTAAAAATTGGAAAACTAGCTTTGGTTATACTTGTTGTATTTCCTAATTGTTGCCAAAGTTCTTCGGCAATATGAGGTGCATAAGGGGAAAGTACAATTAACAAATCTTGCAAAATAGCTTGTTTATTACATTTCAAATCTGTTAGTTCATTTACACAAATCATAAAGTTAGAAACTGAAGTATTGAACGAAAAGTTCTCAACATCATCAGCTACTTTTTTAATGGTTTTGTGCAATGCTTTTAGCTCAGCTTTTGTTGGTTCGTGTTGGTTAATAATAAAGTTTCCTTCATTGTTATAAAACAAACGCCAAAGTTTTTTCAAAAACCTGTGTACTCCTTCTATTCCATTGGTATTCCAAGGTTTGCTTTGTTCCAACGGACCTAAAAACATTTCATATAAACGCAAAGTATCAGCACCATAATCAGCCACAATATCATCTGGAGTTACCACATTGTATTTTGACTTCGACATTTTTTCAATTTCGCTTCCACAAATGTATTTGCCTTCTTCTAAAACAAATTCAGCATTATTATAATCCTCTCTCCAATTTTTAAATGCTTCAATATCTAAAACATCATTTTTTACAAAATTTACATCTACGTTTATTGCATAAGTTTCAAAATCATTTCTTAAATTAAAGGAAACAAATTTGTTTGAATCTTTAATTCTATAAACAAAGCTACTTCTTCCAGTTATCATTCCTTGATTGATTAACTTCTTGGCTGGTTCATTGCAAGGAATTAAGTCTAAATCATACAAGAATTTACTCCAAAAACGTACGTACAATAAATGGCCGGTAGCATGTTCACTCCCACCTAAATATAAATCAACTTGTTGCCAATAATCAGCCGATTTTTTACTTACAAATTCATCGGAGTTTTTATTGTCCATGTAACGCAAAAAATACCAACTGCTTCCAGC
>CAISTO010000150.1 GCA_903888395.1 uncultured Bacteroidota bacterium
AGGCATGGTACTTAAAGCAGCAAACTGAGTTTGGTTAAAATAATTTTGAATAATGGTATCGTAAGCGGCAGTAGTTGCAAATGCTTTGGCTGCATACATTCTACGTTGTTCAATGCTGGTTGTTCCGTTTTGTGCCAATAAAGTTTCAGCTAAAACCGCATAATCATTTTTGTTACAAATAATGCAAGCATCGTTGTGGTTTTTTGCGCCTGCTCTAATTAATGAAACACCGCCAATATCAATCTTTTCAATAATCTTGCTTTCTTCATTGGTGCTTGCTAAAGTTTCCTCAAACGGATATAAATCAACCACTACTAAATCAAAATAAGGCATGTTAAATTCGGCCATTTCTTTTTGATCTTGTTCATTGGCTCTGCGAGCTAATATTCCTCCAAATACTTTTGGATGCAATGTTTTTACTCGTCCACCCAAAATACTTGGATATTCCGTTAAATCTTCTACCCGGTTAACCTTAATTCCTAATTGTTCAATATAATCTTGCGTACCGCCAGTACTGTAAATATTGATTCCTAATTGGTTTAAGGCTTTTGCCAAAACGTCCAAACCATCTTTGTAAAAAACTGAAATTAAAGCATTTTGCATACTACGAGCTTGATTCATATAAAATATTTCCTTTTAAAAACGAGCCGCGAAAGTAATATTATCTGTTTACTTAAAATAGGTTTTTTTAAGTAAATATTTAAATAGACTATTTATTAAAAATATTATATTGCAATCAAATTTAGCATAGCATGACAACGGTAGAATTGAAAACAAATTTTCATCAATTAATAGATAAAATAAGCAATGAAGCAATGCTTGTAAAATTTTATGAAATAATGTCAACTGCTAATGTTTCAAACGAAGGTTCATTATGGAAAAACCTAAGTAATGAAGAACAGCAAGAGCTTATTGAAATAGAAAAGGATAGCCATAATATTGAAAATTTGATAGACCATTCCGCCATGATGTTTAAGTATATAAAATGAAAACTATACTTAAACTAACCATATTTATTTCAATTATTTTTACTTGCTTTTCAGCTTGTAAACAAGACAATGCCATAACAAAAGCAGGAATACACACCATTTATTCCAAATTTAAAAACGGGATAATTTTAGAATGTAAGTAAAATGGGCAAATCGTTTATGAAGCCAGCGAAAATGCCTATGACGTTTCTACTTTTATTTTTGATTTACAAGGAAAAAAGATTGGAGAATGTAATTGGGCATTTGGAAAAGTTGATACTATTTGTGGTCTAGTTCAAAATTGTGAAATTGTTTATTGTTGCCAAAATCACATTAGCGGACAGCCATTTACTGATAAATATGGTTTGAGTAAATAGTAATTTGATTAAATATGTTTTTGTTTTACTCTTCTAAATAATCCAAATCTTTGTGGAAACTTTCGGCTATGTATGCAGTAGAAATAATAGCTAAGGTTAAGCAAATTAAGCCTACTACTAATGCCGAAGAAGTAATATTAAAACTGAAATTGCTTTGCAAAGCAGCAAAACCTAAAGTAATGGGAACTACCGCACCACGCACAAAATTAGGAACGGTATTGGTTACTGTAGAACGAATATTGGTCCCAAATTGTTCGCAGGCTACTGTTACAAAAAGTGCCCAATAACCAGTGGCAGCTCCTAATAAAAAGCACATGAGTTTAAAGTAAGAAACCGAAACTTGGTTGTTAAATAAATAGACAAAATAGAGGATTAAACTAATTCCTAAATAACCAAAAATTACTTTTTTTCTACTTTTAAATAATTGGCTGAATAAGCCACTTAACAAATCGCCAAACGACAAACCTAAATAGGCAAACATCACACTGTCGGCTACTTTTATTTCAACGCCTAAATTACGAGCAAACAAATGTGATTTATTGACCAAAACGCCAATGGTGAACCAAATGGGTAATCCAATGGCAATACAAGCCAAATATTTTAGTAAATTTTTCTTATTTCTAAGTAAATTGATCAAATTCCCTTTTTGAATTGATTTGTTTGTTTCTAACATTTTATACATTCCACTTTCGTAAGTTCCTGCTCTGAGCAGCAATAGCAATAAGCCTAATACGCCACCAACTAAATAAGTAACTTGCCAATTTTTTAATGAAATAGAAAAAGCGGTATCTAAAAACGATACCAAATGATGGCCATTTTTGCCAATGAATGCAGCAGCAATGGCACCTAAGGCTCCAACAGAAACAATGATCATGGTTCCAATTCCACGCTTCGATTTTTCCATGTTTTCACTTACCAAAGTGATTCCAGCGCCTAACTCACCTGCTAATCCAATTCCTGCAATGAACCTAGCTAAAGCATAACTAGGAATATCTGTTACAAAAGCGTTGGCAATATTAGCAATTGAATACAAAATGATAGAGCCAAATAGCACCGAAACTCTTCCTTTTTTATCGCCTAAAATACCCCAAATTAATCCACCTAAAAGCATTCCTGTCATTTGACAATTAAACAGATAAGTATCTGTTTTATCCATCAAGTCGGCAGAAATAAAATCGAGTAAACTTTCTTGTTTTACAACGTTAAATACAATTAAATCATAAATATCTACAAAGTAACCAAGGGCGGCCACAATTATTAAAAAGTTAAGTTTTTTATTCATTTTAAAAACGCTAAATTGAATTGCATGATAAGAAAAATTGTTTGATTTTGAATAAATGTAAATATTTTCAATGATAAAAAATAGTCAAACACCCACCAAATTATAATATATTCGCACACTTATTTTTTTAAAATAAACATGAATAAATACAAGGTAATAGGCTTAATGAGTGGCACTTCAATGGATGGAGTTGACATTGCTTATTGCGAATTTGAATTGATAAATGATTCATGGAATTTTGAAATTAAACAAGCTCAAACCATTCCTTACGATGAAAATTGGTTAGTTAGGTTAAGTCAATTACATCATCAGCCAATTCATCTTTTTCCTAAAACTGATGCGTTTTATGGAAAGTATTTAGGAAAAATTACCAAACAATTTATTGAAGAAAATAACCTTGTTGTTGATTTTATTTCATCGCACGGACACACCATTTTTCATCAACCTGAAAGCGGATTCACCGCTCAAATTGGTTGCGGAGCAGGAATTAATTCAGAAAGCAATTTGCCCGTTGTAAATAATTTCAGGAACATGGACGTAATGCTTGGTGGACAAGGTGCGCCATTGGTTCCCATTGGTGATTTTTTATTGTTTGAAAAGTATGCTGCTTGTTTGAATTTGGGTGGCTTTGCCAATATAAGTTTAAAAAATTCACAAAAAGCATTCGATATTTCACCTTGTAATATGGTGTTAAATATTATTGCCAATGAATTTGATTTACCATTTGATCACGAAGGTGAAATTGCCGCTAGCGGAACTATTAATCATGAATTACTTTTAGCACTAAATGATTTAGATTTTTACAAAAAAGAAGGAGCCAAATCATTAGGCATTGAATGGGTAAAAAAAGAATTTTGGCCAATTATTGCTAGCTTTTCCTCGTTGAGTGATGTTGATAAAATGGCAACTTTAAGTGAACATATTGCATTGCAAATTGCAACTATTTTAAACATTAATAATATTGAAAATGTGCTAGTAACAGGTGGTGGTACTTTCAATCATTTTTTGATAAATAATATAAAAAGTAAAACCAAAACAACAATTATAATCCCAGATTTAAACACCATCAATTTTAAAGAAGCCATGGTTTTTGCTTTTTTGGGTGTATTAAGAATGAGGAATGAAATTAATATATTAAAATCGGTTACGGGTGCTGTTAGCAATAGCATTGGCGGAGCGTTACACGGAAATTTCAGTAAACTGATTGAAA
>CAISTO010000151.1 GCA_903888395.1 uncultured Bacteroidota bacterium
ATTTTAAATGAAAGGTAGTTTGCGATAGCTCGGAATCTCTACTCATTTTAAACACGTAGTCGCCCAGCAATTACTCTGCTTCAGACTACGCATAGTATTGCATAGTGGGTTAAAAGGCGCGGAAACATCCGCGAAATCTGCGAAATCTGCGAAAAAATTTAGTTGCAATTGAAAGAGGAATGTGTCAGTTTACCAACTGATGCTTGAAGATTAATGGTATTTTTTACCCATTGCCTATTGCCTATTGCCTCCTTCGACTCCGCTCAGGATGACAAATTGTATATTCTCACTTTCCATTTCTCAACTCCCATTCCCACTAAGCCATTACCGTTATTATTTCTTTTAAATGAGTACTAAACCTAGGCGAAAGACGCTCTTGTTTCATTTTCCAAGTTCTACCCAAATCGTGCCGAGCAAGCTTTACTTTTTGGTTTCCCATATTTCGGTTTAGTTTGTCCATGGCACTCATTAATAGTGCATGTTTTGGATTGCTATTTGCAAAAAGAGAAAACTGTTTTTTGCTTTCGGGAGTAATATCCATAACCACTACACCTGCTTTTTTATAGTAATAATTATCCTTATAAATTTTAGCCAAACCAGCCAAAGCAAATTCTGCAATTTCAATACTCGAATTGGTAGGAAAAGGTGTTTTTACAATAATATTTTGGCTGTATTGTGGCAAGTCTTTTCGATGTCCGTTGGTGTGCAAAAAAATCATAATGGCATTGCAACAGCTTTTTTGCTTGCGCAATTTTTCACCACAAATGCTGGCAAAAGTAGAAACACGTTCTTGTAAAATGCTTAACTCTTTATAGTTGTGATCAAATGAACGAGTAGTAGCAATATTTTGTTTGGGTGCGCCCGTTACAAGCATACTTAACGTGGGTTTGCCCTCCAGTTCGTGCTTTAAGCGAAGCTCTACAATGCTCATTTTCTTTTTTACCCAATCATCGTTTAATTGTGTAAAATCAAAAGCAGTTTTAACACCTATATTTCTTAATCGTTGCGATAGCCTTCGGCCAATCCCCCACACATCTTCAATGGCTAACCATTTGAGTGCTTTGATGCGTTTTTCATCGGTGTCAATAATGTGTATTCCGTTGGTGCGTTCAGGAAATTTTTTGGCAATTCTATTGGCAGCTTTTGCCAAAGTTTTGGTAGGAGCAAATCCCAAACTAATAGGTATTCCGGTACTTTTTGAAACCACCCGTTTTATTTTCAAAGCTTCTTCATCTAACTTTATATAATCGCATTTATCAAACTGCAAAAATGCCTCATCAATGCTGTAAACTTCTATTTCGGGTGCAAATTGCGAAAGCAAATTCATAACCCTTGCGCTCATATCGCCATACAAAGCATAGTTTGATGAAAATACTTGAATGTTATTTTTAGTAAATAGTTCTTCGTATTGGTAAGCCACAGCACCCATGGGAATTCCAAAGGCTTTAGCTTCATTGCTACGCGCAATAACACAGCCATCGTTGTTCGATAGAACTACAATGGGTTTTCCGTTCAAATCAGGTCTAAAAACCCTTTCGCACGAAGCGTAAAAATTATTACAATCAACTAGCGCAAACATGATTTAGAATGATTTTATAACATGAACCACCATTCCCCAAACTATAAAATCATTATCGGCAGTTACTTTAATAGGTTTATACAAATCATTTTCAGGAATTAGCCAAATACAATCTTTGTCGAGTTTTATGCGTTTTACAGTAAATTCTCCATCAATATAACACACCGCTATTTTGCCATCTTTGGGCTCTAAGCTTTTATCTATAATTAACAAATCGCCATTGTCAATGCCTGCATTTTTCATGGAATTTCCTTTTACTCTTCCATAAAAAGTAGCCGAAGGATTTTTGATAAATTCTTTGTTTAAATCAATGGTGGCATCTATAAAATCATCGGCAGGCGAAGGAAAACCAGCACTGATACCTTTTTCTACATAAGGCAGCGATAGTTCCATTTCGGTTAACGATGAAAAAAAATCGATGGTTTTACTCGTAAAGATTGGAGGTGTTTTCACAAAGAGAAATTTATTCCTCAAAGATAAAATTATAAATTCAGATTGGTGAAAATTTCAGTGTAAAAAAATGTAAAATGAACAGCAATAGGGGAGAAGATTTTTTTAGATTATTTGAGTTTAATTAAACTCATCCCAACTTTCCCAACTCCGAATAGAAATACCCACAAAAAAAGTTTGTGGTAAATAATCGTAAGCTACATTTAATAATAATCGCCTGTAAATTGGAATAAAAGTACCAACAGTAAAAGTGGGTAGAATTTTTGTTTCAGCATCATCTACAAACCAAAATTTAGTGATGGTATCTGCGGCATAATATTCTTTGTAAACCTTTTTTCTAGTAATGCCCAATCCTATATAAAGTGGTATTTTATGCGTAATAGCAATGGCAAAGGAAGGAACAATGGCAAAGGAATAAGCGGTAGTGGTTTTTCCTGTAAGTAAATTTTTTGCTTTTGCATTTTTAAAAAGTTCTAGCTCTCCTGTTTCTCCCTCTTGAGTAGGAGCCAACAAATCTTTAATGCCAAATCGGTAACTTAAAGCCATACCAAAACTTCTATAAAATACATGATTTCCGCCAAACATGAATTGGTCGTGTGGCAATACGCCCATGCCAAAAGCATTGTAATTAATGGTGTATTTTAGTTTTATTTTTTGCGCCTGCAGCGAAATAAAACAACAGAAGAGGGTGATGAAAGCAATTATTTTTTTCATAAATGCGATAATAAAGTTTTTTAGGAAAAAATACACACTAAATTTGCGCTCACATGCGAGTAGATATTATTACCTTACATCCAGCTTTAATTGAAGAAGTTTTTAAACATTCCATGATGAAGCGTGCCATTCAAAAAGAATTGGTGGAAGTGCATTTGCATAACCTTCGAGAATTTGGTTTTGGCAAACACAAACAAGCCGATGATTATGCTTTTGGCGGTGGTGCAGGCATGGTAATGATGATTGAACCCATTGATAAATGCATTGAAAAGCTAAAAGCAGAACGCATATACGATGAAATAATTTATATGAGTCCTGATGGAGAAGAATTTTGCCAGCCAATGGCCAATCAATTATCAAGCTTAAAAAATATCATTATTCTTTGCGGGCATTACAAGGGAATTGATGAAAGAATTAGGCAATATTTAGTTACTAAAGAAATTTCGATAGGAAATTATGTTTTAACTGGAGGTGAGTTAGCAGCGGCAGTTGTGGTAGATGCCATTGTGAGATTAATTCCAGGAGTTTTGAACGATTCACAATCGGCATTAAGCGACTCATTTCAGGACGATTTGATCAGTCCGCCAGTTTATACAAAACCATTTGAATACAAAGGTTGGGCCGTTCCCGAGATACTTTTAAGTGGCCATCAAGCCAAAATTGAAGATTGGAAAATGGAACAATCATTAGAACGTACCAAACAACGAAGACCTAATTTACTTAAATAGTGCAAGTTGAGTAATTATAAAAAATAAATATAAAACTTTTAGAAATATATTTGGATTTTTAGAAAATAGCCTTACTTTCGCAGTCCAATTTTTTGACCAGAATAGTTATGAATTTTACAGAAGCAATAAAATTAGTTGAATCAGAATTTACTACAGGAAAAACTTTTCCTAAGTTTAAAGCTGGTGATACTATCAACGTATATTACAAAATTAGAGAAGGCGTTAAAGAACGCATTCAGCAATATCAAGGCGTTTGTTTACAACGCAGAAACAGTAGCATTGCAGAAACATTTACAGTTCGTAAAATGTCAAATGGTGTTGGTGTTGAACGTATTTTTCCTTTATATAGCTTAAATATTGACAAAATAGAGGTGGTCAGCCGCGGAAAAGTTCGCAGGGCTCGTTTGTTCTACTTACGCGCTTTAACTGGTAAAGCTGCCAAAATTAAAGAAAAAAGAGGTTAGTTTTTTCATAGTTAAATTGGAAAGCCCTGATTCAGTAATGGATTGGGGTTTTTTTTTAAATCCGAAATTCGAAAAAAAAAAATTCGAAAATACTTAGTAATTGATTCAACAATAAAAATCAAATGCTTTTAAATTCGAATTTAGAATTTATTTTTTCGAATTTTTAAAACTATTTTTTTACTTTATCCAACATTATTTAACTTCCCAAAGTTTATGACAAAAGAAATTTCAAAAACGTATTCACCACAATCAATTGAAGATAAGTGGTATAGTTACTGGTTAAGTAACAAATATTTTCATGCTACTCCCGATGAGCGTGAACCATATTCCATTGTAATTCCCCCGCCAAATGTTACGGGCGTATTACACATGGGCCACATGTTGAATAATACCATTCAAGATGTATTGACGCGTAGAGCGCGTATGCAAGGTAAAAATGCATGTTGGGTTCCAGGAACCGATCATGCAAGCATTGCTACAGAAGCCAAAGTTGTTCAAATGTTGCGCGAGCGTGGCATCAAAAAATCGGATTTAAGTAGAGAAGATTTTTTAAAATATGCTTGGGAATGGAAAGAAAAATATGGCGGAATTATTTTAGAACAACTCAAAAAATTAGGTGCTAGTTGCGATTGGGATAGAACCCGATTTACCATGGAACCTAGCTTAAGTGAAGCCGTTATTGACGTATTTATTGACCTTTACAACAAAGGTTTGATATACCGCGAATTGAGAATGGTAAACTGGGATCCGCTTGGCAAAACAGCTTTAAGCGATGAAGAAGTTATTTTTAAAGATGTAAATTCTAAACTGTATTACATAAAATACCATTTAACTGAAAATTCTAAATCAGAAATTCTAAATTCGAAAAATAATGAAAATTCGAATTTAGATATTAGTATTTCGGATTTTGTTGTTATTGCAACCACTCGTCCTGAAAC
>CAISTO010000152.1 GCA_903888395.1 uncultured Bacteroidota bacterium
ATTACTTGATAGTAGTCAATAAATTATTTGAACAAAAAAGAAGGTTTTAAAAGAAAAAACAGAAAATAAATAACAAATATTGTTAATTAATTGTAAACAGTATATGTTTATTCAACTAAAATAATTTTATTCGCAACAAATTAACTAAAAAATAAATCAAAAAAAATGAATCAATCAGTAACAAAAAAAGAAGAAAGCAAATTAGGCGATATATTCGCATCACTTGCAATACCAACATTAGTAGTAGTGGGTATTTTATTATGGAAATTTGTATTAGGAAGCCCTAGTAATTTTGCCGATGGTGATGCACGTCATCATCCAATTAAAGAAGGTATTGGTTCTACTTTAGGATTAATTTATTTAGGTGGTTTTGTAGTACCAATTTTATTATCGTTGGTATTAATGAGTATTACTTTCTCAATCGAACGTTTTTTAACAATTGGAAAAGCATCAGGAAAAACATCTTCAGAATCTTTTGTACGTAAAGTTAAATCACATTTATCAGCTAACAATGTAGATGCTGCCATTAAAGAGTGTGACGTTCAGAAAGGTTCAGTAGCTAATGTTGTAAAATCGGCTTTAGTAAAATACAAAGAAATGGAAGGCGAAAGCACCATGGAAAAAGACCAAAAAGTTTTAGCTATTCAAAAAGAAATTGAAGAGGCTACTTCATTAGAGTTACCAATGTTAGAAAAAAACTTAGTGATTATTGCTACCATGGCATCAGTTTCTACGTTAGTTGCGTTATTAGGTACAGTATTAGGTATGATCAAGGCGTTCTCGGCATTAGGAAATGCTGGTGCACCTGATTCTACAGCATTAGCAACAGGTATTTCTGAAGCACTAATTAATACAGCCTTAGGAATTGGTAATTCAGCAGTAGCCATTATCATGTATAATGTATTTACAACTAAAATTGATAAAATTACTTATACCATTGATGAAGCTGGTTTCACCATTGTTCAAAACTTTGCAGCAGCACACAAACGCTAGTTTTATTAGCAATTAATTGATTGCTTCATTAAATATTTTTAAATTTTTAAAATAAAACAAAACAAATGGCTAAAGTAAAAGTACCTCGTAAAAGCACATCGGTTGATATGACCGCAATGACAGACGTTGCGTTCTTGTTGCTAACATTTTTTATGTTAGCTACACAATTCAAACCCGATGAACCAGTTCAGGTGATAACTCCAGCCTCTGTTGCCGAAATTCCACTTCCTGACGTTGATGTAATGCTTATTACCATCAGCAATGACAATAAAGTTTTCTTTGATTTACAAGGAGAACATTATAAAAAAACTTTACTTGAAAGAATGGGTGTTAAGTATAGTATTGTATTTACTGAAGATGAAAAAACGAAATTTTCTCAAATGAGTAGTTTTGGATTGCCAATAGCTCAGTTAAAACAATACATCAATTTAAGTCCGGATAAAAGAGGTAGTTTTCCTTCAGCAGGTATTCCATGCGATTCATTGCAAAATGAATTAGGTGATTGGGTTTGGCAAAGTCGTTTAACAAATAACAGCTTTAGGGTTGCTATTAAAGGCGATAGAGATGTAAGTTATCCTACAATAAAACAAGTAATTAATACACTTCAAGATAAAGATGTAAATAGATTTAATTTTATTACATCGATGGAAAGTGCTCAATAATTTAAAGAAAGGAATTAAAAAATGGCAGAAATAGAAGGTGGCGGAGGTGGTAAGAAAAAAGGAGGTAAACCACATGGTAAAAAACTTTCAACGCGTGTAGATTTTACACCCATGGTTGATTTAGGTTTTTTGTTGATTACCTTTTTTATGTTAACTACTTCGTTGAATAAACCGAAAACAATGGAATTGAACATGCCTGTTAAAGAAAAACCAGATGATATAACAGCTGTAAAAGTATCTCAAACTGTAACAGTTCTTTTAACAGGTAATAATCAAGTAATGTATTATTTTAGCGATCCAGTAACATTAGACCCGATGACTCCACAAATTACCGATTTTAGTGCTGGTGGAATCAGACCAATGTTATTACGCGAAAATAAAAAACGTGTACCTAATATTGACTCTATTCAAGTTTATAAAGACTTGTATAAAGTAAGTAGAATGACTGAAATAGATATGAAGGCTAATATAGCTAGATTAAAAGCTGATGTAGAAGGTTTAATAGTAATTATAAAAGCTGATGAAAATGCTAAATTTAGCAATATCGTTGATATATTAGACGAAATGTTAATTTGTAATATTGGACGTTATGCAATAGTAGATATTTCAGATCCTGAAATTGAATTAATCAAAAGTTCAGCAGCATCATTAAAAACAGCTGGAACAGTAAATAATTAAACACATGGCAAATACAAGTATATTTGATAATAATTGGGTTAATTTGGTCTTTGAAGGCCGAAACCAACAATATGGTGCCTTTGTGTTGCGTAAAAAAAGTAGCAACTATACTATCAAAGGAATCGTTTTTTCTATCATAGGTTTTTCCTTGGCAATTGCAGCTCCAGTAATTATTAATTACATAAAGCAACAAATACCAAAAGAGAACATTGTGGTAGAAGCAGAGGTAACTAAATTAGACGCACCTCCTCCCTTGGATGAAAGCACACCACCACCACCACCTCCTCCTCCGCCACCTCCGGTAAAGAGTACTATTAAATTTACTCCACCAGAGATAAAAAAAGATGAAGATGTAACAGAGCCACCTCCAACTCAGGTAGAGTTAGAAAAAGTGGATGCAGGTGCACAAACCGTAGTTGGTGATCCTGATGCTAAAGACGTTTTATTAGAAGAGCCAGGAAATGGTGACGGTGAAATTTTATTAGAAGCAGAAATTAATCCTGAATTTCCAGGTGGAGAAGAAAAAATGTATGAATATTTATTAGCAGCAGTTGATTATCCACCAATGGCAAAAGAAAATAATATTGAAGGTAGAGTAGTGCTTCGTTTTGCTGTGATGGCTGACGGTAGAATTGACAATTTTCAAGTATTAAACAAACCTGCATTAGGTTGGGGTTGCGAAGCAGCAGTAGAAAAAGCAGTAAAAGGAATGCCAAAATGGAGTCCTGGACGCCAAGCTGGTAGAGCAGTTCCTGTTTATTTCACTTTGCCTTTTGTATTTAAATTAGACCAATAATTTATATAAAACTATATTGGATAAGCTTGTAAAACAATTAGTTTTACAAGCTTATTTTATTTAAAAACTACTGATGAGTTTAGAAGAAATAAGAGAGAAAAGGGAAAACAAAGTTGGAAATATTGTGAAATATTTTGGGGCAATTATGGGTTTGTTTTACTTAGTTTTGGGAATAAGTATTTTGTTAAATAAAGTACCATTATTAGTGAACGAAATAGTAAAATATACGCTTGGTACAGCCATGGTTTTATATGGAATATTCAGATTGTTTAGGATATTAAAGAGCAATGAGCAATAGTCAATAGGCTCCCGATGCATCGGGAGGCAATATGCAATTAGTAGAATGTCATCCTTAGCTTGTCGAAGGAAGCAATAGGCAATTAGCAATTCAATAAATCAATAAATCAATAAATCAACAATTCAACCAATCAACCATAATGATTCGTAACCCAAAACCTATACATATAGCTTTATTAGTTTCAGGAATTTTAGCTTTAGCAATTGCTTTGGTTTTGTATTTTGTATTAGAATCAGAAATTATAAATGTAATTATTATTTTTACGCTTACTGCCGGCCTTTCATTTTTCTTGTTTTTTTATACACTTGAGTTTTTTATTTACCGGAAAATAAAACTCATTTATAAAACTATTCATAGTTTAAAAACTCAAAAATATGATGCAGTTATAGAAAATTTTAGTTGGGAAAAAGATCCCATTTTTGAAATGAGTAAAGAAGTAATTAATTGGGCGCGCGACAAGAAAATGGAAATTGACCAACTTAAAAAAGTAGCAGATTTTAGGAAAGAATTTTTGGGCAATGTAAGTCACGAGTTAAAAACGCCCATTTTTAGTATTCAAGGATATTTGCATACCTTACTTGATGGGGCAATTTACGATGAAGAAGTAAATACAAAATTTTTGAAAAAAGCAGCTAAAAGCACTGATAGATTAAGTGATTTAGTAGCTGATTTATTAGAAATATCGAGTTTGGAAAGTGGCGAATTACAAATGAATTTAGATAGATTTGATATAAATTCATTGACAAAAGATGTGTATGAACAATTTGAAATAAAAGCCAAGGAAAAAAACATTGAATTATTAATAAAAGAAGGTTGCAATAAACCATTTTTTGTAATTGCCGATAAATTCAGAATTAGAACTGTATTAGTAAATTTAGTGAGTAATTCAATTAAATATGGTAAAGAACATGGTGTAACCTCGGCTTCCTATTATGTAATGGGTGATAATATTTTAATTGAAATTGCTGATACTGGCGATGGTATCAGTCAAGAGTTTTTACCGAGAATTTTCGAAAGATTTTATAGAGTAGATAAAAGCCGTTCGCGTAGCAATGAAGCCGGTGGAACTGGTTTAGGATTAGCCATTGTAAAACATATTATTGAAGCTCATCTTCAAACTGTAAATGTTAGAAGTACCATTGGAAAAGGAACTACTTTTGGCTTTACATTAAAAGCTATTCAGTAAAAAATACTAACACTTTATTCATACTTTGATTTTTGTGATTTTTTAAAACAAAAATGAATTATACTTGCAAGTATGAGTAACGAAGTACCTAACGATCCAAATCAAATAAATATTGAATTAAGCGAAGAAATGGCTGAGGGCATTTACGCTAATTTAGCAATTATTACACACAGCAATAGCGAGTTTGTATTAGATTTTATTAGAATTATGCCTGGTGTTCCAAAGGCTAAAGTAAAATCAAGAATTGTGTTAACACCCGAACACGCTAAGCGTTTACTTCTTGCTTTAACTGATAATATTAGAAAATATGAAGATCAAGTTGGTGAAATAAATTTACCAGACATGATGCCTCCATTTCCAATGAATTTTGGTGGAACTACCGGACAGGCTTAAACGAGATTTTTGAATAAAATACATCAGCTAAATTCAAAATTTAGGACAAATATTAGCAGCAAATTTATGGGACAACATTTTACACAATGAAAAAAATATTACTATCAATAGTTGTACTTTTTGTTTTTCAAAATTTAGTTTTTGCGCAGCAAGAAATAAAAACCAATGATGGTAAAATTGTTGTGTTATTCAATGATGGAACTTGGAATTATGCAGATAGTATTCCTTTGTATTCCATTAAAGTTGCTAATATTCTCCAATTAGAACTTCCCAAAACGAATGCTAAGGATAAAGTAATCAATCATGCTGGATATTCATTGTTGTATAATGAAAGCCATGAGCAAGCTAGTTGGGTAGCTTATGAACTTACCAAAGATGAAACCAATAAAATGTATGATAGGACCAATAAATTCATCGTTGATCGAAGTGTTAAAACGGGAAGTGCAACAGATAAAGATTATGAAAGTTCGGGTTATGATAGGGGTCATTTAGCACCTGCATCTGACATGGGTTGGTCTGAAATTACAATGGCGGAATCATTTTATTACAGTAATATGAGTCCTCAGGATCCAAGTTTTAACAGAGGAATTTGGAAAAAATTAGAGGAATTAGTTCGCACTTGGGCTATTGAAAACAATAGTTTATACATTGCTACAGGACCTATTTTATCTAATAATCTTCAAACCATTGGTCCTAATAAAGTATCTGTTCCCAATTATTATTACAAAGTAATTTTAGATTACAGCGAACCAAGTATCAAAGGAATTGGTTTTATACTTCCTAATATTGGTTCAAAAGAAGAACTTCAAAATTTTGCTGTTTCAATTGATAGTGTTGAATCTTTGACAGGAATTGACTTTTTTCCTTTGTTGGAAGACGGACAAGAAACATTGATTGAAAAGTCACTTTGCGTAAGTTGTTGGTCTTGGAAAAACAGCAAAATAAAGCATGAAAAGAATGAAAACAAAGCAGCTGAATCGGTTCAATGTAATGGCATAACAAAAGCTGGTAATAGGTGTAAAAACAAAACACTAAACATAAGTGGATTCTGCTTTCATCACGAAACTCAAAGCAGCAGTGATTACAATAAAAATGAACAACGTAATGTAAATGAAAACATCCGTGAATCATATAAAAGTAGTTCCTCATCAGTGCAATGTTCAGGAACAACCAAGGCAGGAAATAGGTGCAAAAGAATGACAACAAGTTCAAGTGGTAGGTGTTACCAACATTAAAAATAATATTAACAAATTAGTTAGTTAGTGAACTCATAAAAAATAAAAAGCAAATAAAGTAAAACACAATTAAATGAAAATATATGGATATAAAATCTACTCCAATTGAAGGTTTATTAATTATAGAACCACAGGTGTTTACTGATCCTCGCGGATATTTTTACGAAAGTTACAACAAAGAAAAGTTTGTTGCTGCTGGCATCAATATTGAATTTGTGCAAGATAATCAAAGTCTTTCCCAGAAAGGAATTGTTAGGGGTTTACATTTTCAAGCTCCACCCTTTGATCAAGGGAAATTGGTAAGAGTTATTCAAGGAGCAGTTTTGGATGTGGCGGTTGACATTCGCAAAAATTCGCCAACTTACGGACAAAATTTTTCTATTGAATTATCAGCACAAAACAGAACAATGTTCTACATTCCACCAGGATTTGCGCATGGTTTTGAAACACTAGATGATAATACGATATTTTTATATAAATGTACCGATGTTTATAACAAACAGAGTGAAGGTGGCTTGCTTTGGAACGATCCAGAATTAGGAATTAAATGGCAATCATCTAATCCTTTAATCAGTGAAAAAGATAAAATTTTACCATTGTTTAAAGATTTAGTGAGCCCTTTTTAAATTAAATTATTGGGTAATTTTTGCTTTTAAATAAAACTAAATGCTAATTACTCAGAAATATTTTGATAAAAACACTTTTTTACCTTTATTTGACTACTAAATAAATTTCCAAAATGCGTAAAATAATTATAACATTATCAGTGTTTGCATTGATTGCTAGTTGCACGAACGATGCTCCTTTAAACAAAGTTGAGGAACAAACAGTTGATAGTTTAGTAAATAATGAACAAGCAGCTAGCGACTCTTTAATGAAGGCTATTCAAGCTGAAATTGGAAGTGATACAACCTTAGAAGAAAATCAAGATTAAATATAAAGGCCATTTCACCAAAGTGACAGAAAGAAAAGACATAGAATTAAGCATTGTTATGCCATGCTTAAATGAAGCCGAAACACTTGCCATTTGTATTACAAAAGCCAATAATTGGCTTGTACAAAATAATGTAATTGGTGAGGTAGTTATTGGCGATAACGGCAGTAACGATGGCAGTCAAAAAATAGCTACCGACTTAGGTGCACGAGTGATCAATGTTCCTTCAAAAGGATACGGAAGTGCATTGATGGGCGCTATAGAAGCCAGTTACGGTAAATATGTAATTATGGGCGATAGCGATGATAGTTACGATTTTGGAAACCTTACTTTGTTTGTTCAAGAACTTAGGAATGGCTACGATTTAGTAATGGGAAATAGATTTAAAGGTGGAGTTGCAAAAGGTGCAATGCCTTTCTTACACCGTTATTTAGGTAATCCAGTTTTATCATTCATTGGCCGTTTGTTTTTTGGAAGTAAAGCCCGCGATTTTCATTGTGGTTTGCGTGGATTCAGGCAAGACATTGTTTCTGTATTAAACTTACGTACCACAGGAATGGAGTTTGCCAGTGAAATGGTTGTAAAAGCAACCATTTTTAACTTAAAGATTACAGAAGTTGCCACTACTTTATCACCCGATGGACGCTCTCGTCCACCACATTTAAGAACTTGGAGAGATGGTTGGAGACATTTACGTTTTTTACTCATTTATTCACCTCGTTGGTTATTCTTAATTCCAGGTGTTTTCTTAATGCTTTTTGGTTTTATTTTGAGTGTTTTAATCATTCAAAAACCATTTGAAATTATTGGAAATATTAATTTAGATACCAATACTTTATTGTATGCAGGAGCATTCATGATTGTTGGATTTCAAGCCTTTATTTTCGGAATTTTTACCAGGGCTTATGCTGTACAAGCAGGTTTTTTACCACAAAACGACCAATTAATTAAATGGCTTGATATAGTGAGTTTGGAAAAAGGTTTAATAGCAGGATTAATTATATTTTTTGCAGGAATTTTTGGAACTATTCATTCGTTAACACTTTGGAATGAAGTTCATTTTGGACGATTAGATTATCCATCTATTTTGAGAATTGTGATACCAAGTGTGGTTGCAATTATTTTGGGCTTACAAACCATTTTGTCAAGCTTTTTCATCAGTGTTTTAAATGTAAATAAAAAATAAAAATTATATATGTTAGGCTTACTTAAAAATTTACACCACAAATATGTTTTTCTTAGAAGAATAAACGTATTGTCAACTCAAATTGCTCAACAATTACCAAACGATATTCGTATTTTAGATATTGGCTGTGGCGATGGAACTATTTCTAAAATGATTTTAGAAAATAAAAAAAATGTAAGCATTGAAGGAATTGATGTTTTTGCACGCGAAACATGTGCCATTCCTTTTAAAATGTTTGATGGTAAAACCATTCCATTTGCAGCAAATGAATATGATGCAACTATGTTTGTAGATGTTTTACATCACACAACCAACATCAAAGAATTATTGGCAGAAGCTGCAAGAGTAAGCGGTCAGTATATTATTTTAAAAGATCATCATTATAACAATGCGCTTGATTTTGGTATTTTGCGTTTCATGGATTGGATAGGAAATGCACCTCATGGTGTGAAGGTAATTTATAATTTTAAAAACCTTGATTTTTGGAAAACTACTTTTGATGAATTAGGTTTCGAAATAGTTAGTTTGAATAACAGCGTTCCCATTTATCCTTTTCCGTTTAATTTAATTTTTGGAAGAGATTTGCATTTTATTGCAGTGTTAAAAAAGAAATAATCAAATTAAAAGATTCAATGATGTTGGATAAAAAATATACCGATTCGCGCATCAGTATTGTATTGATATACCAATCAAAATACGAAGCTGCATGTAATCAAATTTTGCAAAGTATTTCAAAATCAAAAACTGATTATGAAGCAATTATTATTTGTAATGAAGCCGATGAAAAAGCCTTTTCAAATAAAAATCAAGAGCTAGTTACCAAAGCTAAGTTAAAGTTTGTAAGCCCAACCAATCATTATTTATTGGCTGCTTTACAATTGGCTGAAGGTGCTAATACTGTAATTTGTGATGGTATTAATTTATTCAATTTGAATTCAACTTATAGTTGGATAAACAACAATAAAAAGAATTTACAAGGAGAAACAATTTTTGTAGCTGCCAGAAAAACAGATACTAAAAAACTTTCAATTACGGATAGATTAAGCAATGCTGCGCAACGATTTTTTACACCAACACATCAAACTGATGCTGGTTTTGGTCAATTAATTGCTGGAACAGCAGCGCTTCATCAAGCCATTGAAACCAACAATATTTTAGCAGGAAATGTCAATCATATTGTTCTTCAATTAGAATTAAATCAAGTAACTATTGCAGATGCAATTATTAGTTCAAACGATAAAGTTATTGCTACTTCTTGGGCCGATGTTTTGCTTTCTCCACTTAAATATTTTAGTTATGTTTTCATTTGGTTTTTAGTCAATCCAATTGCAGAAATAAAGAACAAAAATTTACAATTAGGAAATGGAAACAGCGGCATTTATCGTTTATTCTTTTTGCTAAGTACATTTTTTATTGGCTATTTTATGATGAGCAAAAGTTTTGACTTTGGCTTAACTTGGGATAGTAAATTACATAATCAATACGGTTATGATATGTTAAAATACTTTGAAAGTGAAAGTGGCGCAAGAGATACAACTTGTTTTACATCGCACCGAGATTATCCATTTTATGGTGAACATATCAATTTAATAGCATCTTATATCAATAAAAACTACGAACCAAGTTGGGGCGAATATGGAACCAGGCATTTGTTAAATGCCATTTATGGTTTTATAGCTATGTTATTTGCAGCATTAATTGCCAGAGAATTACTTTCATGGCGTACAGGAATCATTGCTTTTTGGGTTATTTTTTTAACACCCACTTTCTTTGCGCACAGCATGAATAATCCAACTGATATTCCGCTTGCTGCAGGATTTTCACTAGGAATATTTGGAATCATAAAAATTTTAAAACAATTGCCCAAAGTAAAATTCAATGCCATTTTATTATTTGCATTGGGTTTAGGAATTGCCATTGGATCGCGTATTGTTGGAGTTTTATTAGTAGCATATTTAGGATTATTCATGGGAATTACTTGGTTAATTGTAGCCAGAAAAACCAGTTTGAGTGAAGCTTTAAAATTGATTTTCCCTTATGTAAAAGTAATTGGATTAGCATTTGTTATTGGATATTTATTAGGATTATCACTTTGGCCTTATGGTCGTTTCCGCCCAATTGACGGTCCTTTAGAAGCATTAGCTCGTAATTCAAGTAATGCATTTTATGCTTATAATTTAGAAATTTGGGAAGGTGTAAAAACCTATATGATTTACATGCCTTGGTATTATGTAGGTAAATTTATGGGAATTACATTGCCATTATTTGCTTTACTTGGTGCTGCATTATTTGCCGTTATTGCATATTTTTATTCAAAGAAAAAATCTGTAATTCCAATGCTTTTGGTATTGTTTACTTTCTTATTTCCATTGGTTTATGCCGAGTTTAAAAACATTACTTATTATAATGGTTGGCGACATTATTTATTCATTTATCCGCCTTTAGTAGCATTAATTGCTTTGGGTTATGATTATATTTTCACTTATGTAAAACCAAAATTCATTGGATATATTTTAGCTGTTGTGATGCTTGGTTTGGCAGTAAAAACTACATTATGGAGTATCAAAAATCATCCAAATCAAACCGTTTATTTCAATGAATTAGTAGGTGGTACAAAAGGCGCTTATGGCAATTATGAATTAGATTATTATGCCAACAGCGCGCGTCAAGCCGCTGAGTGGATTGCAAACAACGAACCTAAAGGTAAAAAACTGGTGATTGGAACTAATAACGAACCATTATGTGTAAGTTATTATGCAAGCAAAATTAACGACAGTATTTCTACTGTTTGGATGAGAGATTACGAAGAAGAAAAACAATTTTGGGATTACCAAGTTTTAACCTCTCGTACTTATTCAAAAACACAAATGAACAACGGTGGTTATCCGCCAAAAGGAACTGTTTATACCGTAGATGTGGATGGAGTTCCGGTGGCTGCTGTTGTAAAACGTGAAGTGTTTTATATGCCTTTGGGTTACCGTTCCGTTGATGCTAAACAAATTGATTCTGCCATTTATTATTTTGCACAAGCGGTACAATGGGATAATAAAAATGAAGAAGCTCTTAGAATGTATGGTTTTGCCTTGATGCTTGGTGGTAGGTTTGCTGAAGCCGATAAAGCATTTGACCAATCATTGGTTTTGTATCCTGAAAATTATTCAGCATATACCAATAAAGGTTTGATGTATTTTAACCAAAAAGAATATCAAAAATGTATTGATGCCTGTGCAAAAGCAACCAAGCTAAAAGAAAATATTACGGAAGCTTATTACTATGCTGCAATGGCTTATTTGAATATGAATAATTACGATGGAGCCATTGATAGATTAGAAACAGCATTGAAATTTAACGGTCAATCGCCTGAGGTATTTTATTATTTAGGAAAATCGTATGAGGCTGTTAAAAATACGACTAAAGCGATTAATAATTTTGAATATTGCTTAGGTATGAATCCTAAATTTAAACAAGCATGGGGCGATTTAGCTAATCAATATAGGGCCTTAGGTAAATCTCAGCAAGAAATAGATTATTGCATGCAGCAATATAATTCCTTGCCATAACTTAAACTGAAAATATTTATTAAACAATTATTGTAAAATAACGTTACCATTGTAAAACATATATGCCAGTAGCCATTTCAAATGATGTAAAAATAACTGTAGAAACATTTTATCAAAATGATAAGGTGAATAATACAGACGGCAATCATATGTTTGCTTACCGTGTAACCATTGAAAACAAAGGTGAATACACTTTAAAATTAATTAGCAGGCATTGGGATATTGTAGATTCATTTTCAGGATTTAGTGAAGTAAATGGTGAGGGCGTTGTTGGTCAGCAACCCATATTAGAGCCAAACGAAAAATACACGTATATTTCTGGTTGCGCTTTACACAGCGAGTTTGGTAAAATGAGTGGATTTTATACCATGCAACGCCAATTTGATGGAAAAGAATTTGATGTTAAAATTCCAGAATTTCAATTAATTGTTCCTTTTAAATACAATTAGAATTCATACATCACCATGGTTCCAGGCTTAGGCATATAAAACTGATCTGATAGTTTTTTTACAGGCCAAACTCCTTCAATTGTTTTTACTTTTTTGAAAAAATAAGAGAAGTTAGTAGCTCTTACAGTTTTGATTTTCCGGGGTGCATATGGTCTAAAAAAATCTTCCCAATGTGTGATTAATACTTGCTTAGGTTTTATTTGAGCTAATAAATTTTGAGGATAACAATCAGTAAAATTTGCCGAAGCAATTTGCATAATAGCCAAATCAATTCCATGTTCTTTTAAAATCTCATCGCTAATTTTTCCATTATTAATTTCACAACCTGCGCCCTTTATTAAAATTCTAAAAGCTATGGTGTCTGCTTTTAAAATATCTAGAATAAAAGCAAAAGTATGGCCTTCTTTGAATTGGTTTGCACTAATTTTTTGAGTTGATTGAGTGAAATTTTTAAAATATAAATTGTCAGTATTTCCTTTCATAAAGTGTAGTTTGCCTAAATGTGGAGCATGACTTGTAGGAATAATTAGCATTCTCATTTCGCTATTTATGTTTATCCATTTTTGAATGGTGTTTTTTTTATAAACAAAGCTATCAGCATTTAAAAAAGTATGATTTTTTAAAAAATGTTGCACCACTGTTTTTGCCGATTCATCGGCATATATTTTAACGGCATCATTTAAAGAATCTTTTTCTAATAAATATGCCAAGTCAAATAAATGATCGTAATGCGAATGAGAGATAAAAATGGTATTGATATCGTGAAATGAATTTCCATACTTATTTACAAAGTCACTCCCTTTTTTAAAATAAATTGGGTTGAATTTTATTTTACCCAAACTTGTTTTTATACCTGGATTATTTGAAAAAAATGGATCTAATAAAATACTTTCATTTTTATATTTTATCAATAAATTACTACAACCTAAATATTGTATTTTAAGTTGATTGCATGCTAAGGCATTTGTTGAAATATTTTTTAATGTATCATGACTAAAAACTGCTAATTTTTCGTATTTTTTTGGGTAGTGAGGAAACGAACATGATAATGAAAAGAGGAAAGCGAAAGCAATTAATAAATATTTCATTGGCACTACAAATTTAAGGTTAGGTGTTTAATAATTTAAAGTTCAATTTTAATCAGTTTTATAAATTCCATTCAATTGAAGTTTTGTTATTTGCTAATAAAAACTCATTGGTTTTAGAAAATGGTTTACTACCAAAAAATCCTCGTGAAGCAGATAGGGGTGAAGGATGAACGGTTTTTATGATAAAATGTTTATTAGGATTTATGAATTCCATTTTATCATGCGCATTTTTGCCCCAAAGAATAAATACAATTTTCTCGTTTTGATTTGAAATACTTTCAATAATTTTATTGGTAAATTGTTGCCAGCCAATTTTACTGTGTGAATTTGCTTGGTCTTTTATTACGGTAAGGCTTGTATTTATTAGCAATACTCCTTGTTTGGACCAATTTTGTAAATTACCATGAATAGGTTTTTCAAATCCGGAAATATCCGTTGAAAGCTCTTTAAAAATATTTCTTAAACTCGGAGGGATTTTCACACCTTCATTTACCGAGAAACATAAGCCATTGGCTTCTCCTTCGCCATGATATGGATCTTGGCCAAGAATTACCACTTTAATTTCATGAAATGGAGTTAAATTAAATGCTTCAAAAATTTGGTTTTCATTTGGATAAATAATTTTACCATTTTCCGTGTCACTTAGAAGCGTATTTGCTATTCTTTTAAAATAAGGTTTTTCAAATTCCGAATTTAAAAGCTTTTGCCAAGATGGATGGATGTTCTGAATGTTCATTTTAAAAACAAAAAAAGCCAAAATTTATTAAATTTTGGCTTTTTTTAATATTTTTAAGTAAAATACTATCCTTCAATAATAACAGTACGCTCAGTATTTGGCGATTTTACTTTTACTAATTGAGTGTTCAACTTTATGCGTTGCACGCGTAAATGTGAACTAGTTTTATTTCTTCTGTCTTTTCTTTTTAGTCTTGTAAACATGATGAGGTTTTTTTTATTGGGGGCAAATATAATTTTATTTATCTTATTGGCAATTGGTTTCTATATTTTTTTTCATTCCAATTCAAATTCTTTTACATTATTATATTTGTCTGATTTTAAATTTAATATACTAATTCTATTTACTAAAAAATGAATTTGTAAAGGTTTTTCTTTTAAATTAGTTCAAATTTTGTGTTTTATTTTGTCGTAACAGAAGCAAAAATAAAAAATGTTTTACTGAATTCATAGGAGTGACTTTTTTTGTAATTAAATTAACGACTTGTGTATAAAACATTGTGACATTTGAAATTTTCAAATCATAAATTGCCACTTTTAAAAACACAAAAATGAATATTCACTTTATATCAATAGGTGGCGCGGTTATGCATAACATGGCCATTGCTTTGCACAAAAAAGGTTATATTATTACTGGTAGTGATGATGAAATATATGAGCCAGCTACCTCAAGGCTTGCTAAATATGGAATATTGCCAACTAAAATGGGCTGGGATGTAAATAATATTCACAGTGGTTTAGATGCAATTATATTAGGAATGCATGCCCGAAAAGACAATCCTGAAATGCTAAAAGCACAGGAATTAGGTATAAAAATATATTCTTTTCCAGAATATATGTACGAACAAACCAAAGATAAATTAAGAATTATAGTTGGAGGAAGCCACGGGAAAACTACCACAACTGCTATGATTTTACATGTATTACAGGAATGTAATATTGAATTTGATTACTTGGTAGGAAGTATGTTGGCAGGTTTTGAAACCATGGTTGGCTTAAGTGAAACTTCCAAAATTGCAGTTTTTGAAGGCGATGAATATTTGACTTCTGCATTAGATTTACGTCCAAAATTTCATGTTTATAAAGGCGATGTTGGAATAATTACCGGAATAGCTTGGGATCATATTAATGTTTTTCCAACTTTTGAATTTTACGTAGAGCAGTTTAAAATATTTGTGGAGGCGTTACCTCAAAATGGCAGTATTATATACAGTGCAAACGATGAAGAAGTAAATAAATTGATTGCACAATCTAACATTTTAGCAAAGAAAACACCTTATTTAACTCCTGATTTTGAAGTTAGAAATGGCGTTGTTTATTTAAAAAATAACGGACAAGAAATTTCTTTGAAGTTTTTCGGAACACATAATTTACAAAACATGATGGCGGCTTTGCATGCCTGCCAATGTGCTGGTGTTAGCAACGAACAGTTTTTTAAAGCCATTCAATCATTTAAAGGAACTGCCAAACGTTTGGAAACTTTATTTGAGAACGAACATTGCATGGTCATTCGCGATTTTGCTCATGCGCCTTCCAAGTTGAAAGCCACAGTAAATGCGGTTAGGGAGTTAAATCCTGAAAGGAAATTAATTGCAGTTTATGAACTGCATACATTTAGTAGTTTGAACAAAGATTTTTTGCCTCAATATAATAATAGTATGCAAGCAGCAGATTTTAAAGCAGTTTTATACAGTAAACACGCATTAGAAATGAAAAAAATGCCCATGTTAAACAATGAAGAAGTAGCTGCTGGTTTTGGTAATAATGTGCAGGTTTTTACTGATAAAAACGAATTGAGAAAATTTATTGAAAGTCATTTTACTCAAAACGAAAACTTGTTACTCATGAGTAGCGGAACTTTTGATGGAATGGATTTGAATTTTCAATCAATAAATTAGTTCTGTTTTCGTTCATTTTGATATGATTTCAAAAAAGCATTTTTTTATAATTATTTTGGTGCTGTGCAATTGGAAACTCATTGCGCAGCAAAATTTTCCTCTATCAGAAATTTGTAATACCATAGACAATAATATGCCAGTTCCTTGGCCAATCATGCGGGAAGGAGATGTGGAATTTAGCAAACGTGTGGTTAGAATTATTGATTTACGAGAAAAGAAAAATCAAGTGCTCATGTATCCTCGAAATGCCTTGCCAGTATTGTTTTATGATGCTATTAAAAGCAAAAAATTAGTACCCTACAAAAATGATAGTTTAACAAGTATTTATACGCCAGAAAAAGTGCTAACTTTTGGTGTGGATACTCAGTTTATAGAAAATCCGGATCCGCAAAATCCAGATGAAACCATATTGGATACTGTAGTTACAGCTTTTGATCCATTAACAAGAATATACAAATTAAGAATTGTAGAAGATTGGTATTACGATAAAAAACTAAGCTCTTATGCTATAAAAATATTAATGTTAGCGCCAGTTTACAAACTTAAAATGGCTGGAATTGATTTGGGCGACCAAGATTTATGTGTGTTTAGGTATTATTATAACAATACTTCAAAATCAAAAGACGTAAGGAATTTATTGTCAAAAAAATGTATTTTTAATCGCCAAAATGATGCAGCTATGATGAGTTTTGATGCGTTTTTTGAAGGCAGATATTTTTCAAGTTACGTAGTGAAAGTAAGTAACCAACGAGATTTTTATATAAAAGAGCAAGCTGAATATAAAGACAATGGCATGGATGCAATTTTGGAAAATGACAATCAGCAAGAACAGTTAATGAAACGTGAACACGACCAATATGAAAATTGATAATTCATTGGCGTATTCATTTTAATTTGCAACTATTTTTTGTAGCTAACTAGCAATCAAACTATTCAACAATAAATTTGTCTTTGTAACTTGGTAACTATACTTTCGCAAGCGTTCACCATCCAAAAAACTTTGTGCGAAGTGTAGAAATAATATCCATTGAATCTGATTTTGGTGCAGGAAAAAAAGGAGCTAAATTAGGTCCTCAAGCATTGATCAGATTAATAAACAAGCAAAACATAAAACATATTTCACATGCTAATAATATAAGAATTATAGCTGACGATTTAGAAGAAAACAATGCCCATCCATTCAATAAAAATATTGAATCAATATATGAAGTACAGCAATTAGCTGTAAGTGCAATAGAACAATCATTATCAAAAGACTTATTTCCTTTTATTTTAAGTGGCGATCATAGCAATGGCTGTGCTGGAATTTCGGCTGTTAAAAATTTTTACAGTGAAAAAAGAATTGGTGTAATTTGGATTGATGCGCATGCCGATTTGCACAGCCCTTTTTCAACTCCAAGTGGTAACATGCACGGAATGCCATTGGCAGCGGCCTTGGGTATTAATGATTTGATAGAAGAAGCAAACGAAGTAGACGAGGAATCAATCAAAGTTTGGCAGGATTTAATGCATTTAGGAAGTAAAAATATTAGTCCAAAGGTATTGCCGTCTGATTTAGTTTTTATTGATTTACGCGACTTTGAAGAAGATGAAGAGATTTTATTAAACAATAAAAATATTACTTTTTATACCCCACAAAATAGAATTGATATTGGAATAGAACAAATATTAGAGAAAACTTTGGCACAGTTAAGCCATTGTGATTTAATTTATGTTTCGTTCGATGTGGATAGTTTAGATCCAAATATTTCTATTGGAACGGGAACTCCTGTTCCAAACGGAATGAGTGAAAATGAAGCAGTTTATTTACTTAAAAGCTTAATAAATGAACCTAAAACAGTAGCTTTTGAAATTACCGAAATCAATCCTTTATTAGATAGAGAAAGCCCGATGGAAGTTGTTGCTGCAAGAATTTTAGCTAAAATATTTGAATAAAATAAAGTATTTTTTGTCTAACTATTTGTTTTATAGGTAAAAATTACGACATTCGCAGCCCGTTAAATTTTTTAAGGGACAACACATACATTTAATTTATTTAAAAACATGTCAGTAAAAATCAGATTACAGCGTCATGGACGCAAACAAGCACCTTATTACCACATAGTTGTGGCTGATGCTCGTGCACCCAGAGATGGTAAGTTTATTGAACTAATTGGTTCATATAAGCCACAAACCGTTCCTGCAACCATTGAATTAAACAACGCAAAAGCTATTAAATGGCTTGAGAACGGAGCGCAACCAACTGATACAGTTCGTGCAATTCTTTCTTACAAAGGTGTTTTATTACAACGCCACTTAGATGCTGGTATTCGCAAAGGAGCTTTAACTCAAGAACAAGCAGATGCTAAATTAGCAAAATGGTTGGAAGAGAAAAATGCTAAAGTTGAAGCAGACATTACTAAGCAATCAACTAAAAAAACAGACACTAATGCTACTCGTTTAGCTGCTGAAGTAAAAGCAAATGCTGCTCGCGCTGCAAAAATTGCTGAAAAGCAAGCTGCTATGGATGCTGCTGCTAACCCAGTTGCAGAAGTAGAAGAAGAAGTAGTAGCCGAAGTAGAAGCAACTCCAGAAGTAGTAGCTGAGGTTGAAGCAACTCCAGAAGTAGTAGCTGAAGTAGAAGCAACTCCAGAAGTAGTAGCTGAAGTAGAAGCAACCCCAGAGGTTGTAGCTGAAGTAGAAGCAACTACAGAAGTAGAAACTGCTACGGAAGAAACTCCAGAAGCATAATTTTAAAAATGAAGTCATTACAGTTAAAAGACTTCATTATAGTTGGTTCTGTAGGTAAAACTCACGGAACATCAGGCGAATTAAAGCTTGAAGCTAATCAAAAATTAAAACAAAAGGAATGGGTAATGATTGAATTCAATCAGAAGCCTGTTCCTTTTTTTATGGAACAATGTAGGGAATTAGTTCCCAATGAATATTTGGTAAAACTGCGTGATTATAATACCGTAGAGGATGCGCAAACTTTCATTGGTAGAAACATTTTCTATTATTCAACCAAGGCTGTAAAAAGCAAAAAACAAATAGACGAAAGCATTATTGGTTATGCTTTAATTGATTTAACACTTGGCAATATTGGAATTTTGGAAGAAATTATTGAAATGCCGGGACAAATTATGTTTCAAACCACCAACCAATTAAACGAAGTGCTGATTCCAGCTGTGGACGATTTTATTGATGAAATAGACCACGAAAAACAAACCATTTACCTTAAACTTCCTGAAGGCTTAATATAGATATTGGTCTTTGAACGAAGCCGAAACGCGCTTTTCAGCACTTTTTTTGAACCACATAGTTAAATAGAAAACATAGATAAACAGCAATAAACGTCATGCTGGAAGCATCTCCTTTACTTCACAACCAACTCTGAATTAACTTGATTTTTCTTGTTGGTGTCGCTTCGCTTAAGCACCAACACGGGCTTAAAATCTTTTTTGAACCACATAGCGCACATAGAAAACATAGCATTTGTTTTATTATAGAGAGGAATGAAGCAATATAACAGTAAGATTGCTTCGTGCCTCGCAATGACGCCTAAAACCGTCTGACACTGGGCAGACAGACGTGACAGGTTTTTAAAACCTGTCACGTCTTTTTATAACAAAAAAAAGAGGAATTCACGTTAAGTAAATTCCTCTTTTTTTTATTTAATAATGCTAATTATATAATTAACATGGCATCGCCATAAGCTAAAAATTTGTATTTATGTTTAATGGCTTCGTTGTATGCTTCCATTAAAAAATCAAAGTCAGCAAAGGCCGCAGTAGCCATCATTAAAGTACTTTCTGGCGGATGAAAATTGGTAATTAAACAATTTGCAATGCTAAAATCATGTGGTGGAAATAAAAATTTATCCGTCCAATTGGTATTTACGTTCAATCTTCTTTTTGAAGAAACGGCCGATTCTACCGCGCGCATTACCGAGTTTCCAACTGCAATTACTTTCTTTTTATTGTCAATGGCTTTGTTCACCATATTTGCTGTTTCCTGACTAACACTAAAGTACTCAGAATCCATTTTATGCTTTGTTAAATCTTCCACTTCTACTGCTCTAAAAGCACCAAGTCCGTTGTGTAAAGTAACATCGGCAAACTGTGCACCTTTAATTTCCAAACGCATCATTAACTCTTTAGTAAAATGTAAACCAGCAGTTGGAGGAATTACAGCGCCTATTTCTTTTGCAAAAATAGTATTGAATCTTTCTTTATCTATTTTTTCAACAGGGCGATTTAAGTATTTTGGAATAGGCATTTCACCTAATTTTTCAATTAATCTCCATAATTCTTCATCAGAACCATCGTGTAAAAAACGAATGGTACGTCCGCGAGAAGTAGTATTATCAACCACTTCAGCTACTAAATCGTCATCGCCAAAATATAATTTGTTACCAACACGTATTTTACGTGCAGGATCAACTAATACATCCCATAACTTTGATTCTTTATTCAACTCACGCAATAAAAAAACTTCAATTTGAGCGCCAGTTTTTTCTTTACTTCCATACAAGCGAGCAGGGAAAACTTTGGTATTATTTACGATAAATGTATCGCCTTCGCCAAAGTATTTTAAAATGTCTTTAAATGTTTTGTGTTCAATTTTGTGTTTTTTTCTGTCTAACACCATCATTTTTGCTTCATCTCTGTTTTCTGCCGGATATTTGGCAATCATCGAATCAGTAATGTTGAACTTAAATTGTGATAATTTCATTATATAATAGAAGTTAATCCTTAATTTTAGTTTTATATATGCAGTTTTAAGGCTAAATAAGTAAAAATTTTCGGACTGCAAAAGTAAGGTTATATCAAAAAAAGTCAAGTTTTATTTTTACTAATGATTTTAGGTATTTATATAAGACAAATCTTATCCAATATTGTATAATAAAATTCATTAGTAAATATTTAGAAATGCTTTTATATTCGCAGCATATAATTTTAAAATAAACAAATGAAAAAATTAACTATTGCATTAGCATTGGTAGCAAGTTTAGGTTTAACAGCTTGTCATTATGGTGTAGAAGAAGCGACTAAAACACTTGAAACAAACGATTTGTACAAAGGTGATAAAAAAGATTATTCAACCAATCGTGGAAATGATGGTGTAAGACCAAGTGAAGAAACAAATAAAGTAGCTGGAGCAGAAACTACAGTTGCACCTGCCGATACTACTAAAAAATAGTTTGTCGGAAAATATATTTATATCAGAAAACAGTACAAAGCAGCAAAAATATGAGGAGTTATTACCTCAATTAGAGCATTTGCTTTTACCCTCTGATGATTTGATAGCCAACCTTGCTAATTGTTCATCTGCTTTAAAAACAGTGTTTAACTTTTGGTGGGTTGGCTTTTATTTGGTTAAAAATAACCAATTAATTTTAGGTCCGTTTCAAGGGCCAGTTGCCTGTACCACCATTCAATTAGGAAAAGGAGTTTGCGGATCAAGTTGGCAACAAGCAGCGACAATTATAGTTGAAAATGTAAATGAATTCCCTGGGCATATTGCTTGTAGTAGCGCTAGTCTCTCAGAAATTGTAATTCCAATCATTTTAAATAATGAAGTAGTTGCAGTCTTAGATGTTGACAGCGAATATCTCGCTCATTTTGATGAATTAGATAAAAATTATTTAGAAGCATTAGCAAAGATAATTGCTAAGTTATTCATAAAAAAAGCAGACTAAATTTAGTCTGCTTTTTTGTTGATACGTTATTGCGAACTCGCCAAAGCGTTAAAATTAATCTTATAAAACTAAACAGAAAGATTGCTTCGTGCCTCGCAATGACGAGTTAAATTTAGTTCTTAAAAAACTCAATTACCTTTTCAGCTAATTCAATGCCAATTCGGTTTTGAGCTTCTTTGGTACTTCCACCAATATGTGGACTTAAGCTTACATTATCGTGTTTTAAAATATCCATGTTTACAGGTGGTTCTTTTTCAAAAACATCTAAACCTGCAAATCCAACTTGGCCAGAGTTTAAAGCTGCTAATAAATCAACTTCACTTATTACTCCGCCTCTTGAGCAATTTACCAAGCCAACACCACGTTTCATTTTTGCCATTTTTTCGGCATCAACAATGGCTTTATCGCCTTCGTTAAATGGTAAATGGAAAGTGATGAAATCAGCATGTGTCAAAACGCTTTCATCGCTAACAGTATTAATGGTTACTTTTATGCGAGAATTTAAACCCAATGCTGGTAAATTTAAACTTAAGTCTACTTTTTCTACATAAGGATCAAAAGCCAATACTTGCATACCAAGACCGATAGCCATTTTTGCTACTTCTTGTCCTATTCGACCAAAGCCAAAAATTCCCATTGTTTTGCCTTGCAATTCAATACCATTAGAAGCCACTTTCTTCAAATCATTGAATTTTGTATTGCCTTCGTTAGGCATTACTCTGTTGGTAATTTGAATCAATCGAGCAGCCGAAAATATATGTGCAAACACTAATTCAGCAACACTTACCGATGAAGATGCTGGAGTATTTACCACTTTTATGCCTTTGTTTTTTGCATATTCAATATCAATATTATCCATACCAACACCACCACGCCCAACTAACTTTAAATTTGGACAAGCATCAATTAATTCTTTGCGAACTTTAGTAGCACTACGCACCAAAATAGCATCAAAATTGTTTAACTCAGTCATTAAATTTTCTTGCGCAATTTTATCAGTAATAACGGTAAATCCTGCTTCTTCTAAAATTTTTTTTCCATTGGCATCAATGCCATCATTTGCTAATATTTTTATCATTTTTTTTCTTTAGGTTGATAAGTTGATTAAGTTGATTAGGTTAATAGGTTTTTTGAAATTTATTTAATTGCTTTTTGTTTTTCTAAATAATTGATATACCCATTTAATAAACGAGTACAAAGTTTAACTTGGTTAACATGAATTTCGAATTCTTCATTTGTTATATATTTTTCATCTAAAGCATCTGTTAAATGATTATGTGTTTCAGAAAGTGAGCCTCTTGCAATTCTACAAAATTGAATATTTTCTTGATAATGGTACCGTCCGTGTCCTTCAGAAATATTAGCACAACTAGATTTTGAAGACCTTAAAATTTGGTCTGTTAGTCTAAATTTTTCATATTCAGGAAATGATTTAATTAAATTAGAAATCATTTGCCGAAGCTTTCTACATTCTTTCCATGCTTCTAATTCTTCAAAACTTGAAAACATAACTTTCAGATTTTATTTACCAATCAACTTATCAACTCCATTAACCATTTTTACTGGCTTCAAATTCCTTCATTGTATCGACTAAAACTTGAACACTTTCTATAGGTAATGCATTGTATAAACTAGCACGTAAACCACCTACAGAACGATGTCCTTTTAAGCCACTCAAGTGTTTGCTTTCGCAAAGTTTTAAAAATTCTGCTTCGTGTTCTTTATTGGTTGTAACAAAATTTACATTCATGCGGCTTCTGTCTTCTTTAACTACAGTTCCTTCAAATAATGGGTTTCTGTCAATTTCAGCATATAACAAATCAGCTTTAGCTTTATTACGAATTTCCATGGCTTCTAAACCCATTTCTTTGATCCAACGTAAAGTATGCATGCAAACAAATATGGCAAACACACTTGGCGTATTGTACATACTTCCGTTTTCTACGTGTGGTTTATAATCGAGCATGGTAGGAACTTTGCGTTTTGCTTTCCCAACTAAATCCTTTTTTATAATTACTAAAGTAGTTCCAGCAGGACCCATGTTTTTTTGCGCTCCAGCATAAATCATATCAAATTGACTGGCGTCAAACGGGCGACTGAAAATATCGGAACTCATATCGCAAATTAATGGAACATCAGTTTTCGGAAATTCAAACATTTCAGTTCCGTAAATGGTATTATTGCTGGTGCAATGAAAGTATTTTACATCGGTAGGAATGCTATAATTTTTTGGAAT
>CAISTO010000153.1 GCA_903888395.1 uncultured Bacteroidota bacterium
AGAAAGAATAGCACAAATGGTAATAGCTAAACACGAAACTGCCATTTGGGAAATTACCACCGAACTTAGCGAAACTAACAGAGGCGCAGGTGGATATGGAAGTACTGGAAAGTAAGTAAAGTATGAAGTATGAAAATTTCAAATTCGAAATTCAAATATCGAAATACTAACACCAACAAACGTCATGCTGTAAGCATCTTCTTTCCTTATAAACATCATTGCCTATGGTTGTGTCTTTTGACCAACCACAAGTAACAGCTAGTTGCCAAAGGCTAAAAAAAACTTCAACAAACGTCATTGCGAGGTACTGCCTTTAAAGCCTAAGCGGGAAAGCAATCTCACGAATGAATAAGTAAAATAATTATGATTATTGGCCCTTCGACAAGCTCAGGGTGACAATAATTTTTGTTGTCATAGTGAGCTTGTCGAATCTAGACACGAATAAAGTATGAAATTCTAAATTCGAATCCCTAAATTCGAAAATATAAACTGCCAAAAGCTAGAGGCTAGAAGCTATTTGCCAGCAGCTAAAAAAAACTAACCCACTTTCTTAAACAAAGGCAATCCACTGAGTTTAGCCAAAGACCCAGCTGTTATGTCGCCATCTTGGGTAAATGCCCATACAAAAAGTGATTCAATGGGATGTGATTCGCGGATTTTTGAAAGTGCATCGAAGGCTAATTTTTTAGCAATACCTTTTCTTCTGAATTCTTCTAGCACCATGCCCGAACACAAATAAACTGCCTGATAAGGAACATTCAAAGGTGTTAATTCAAAGAGCTGTTTTTCGGATATTTCATTGGCCAAAAATTGCTCCATGAGTTGGCGGGTGGTAGGAATTTGAATAATCCAGCAAATAGGACCATGGCCATTGTCATATTCTGAAATGCTTTCGGGGTGAATGCGCTGCAATTGTTCCATCACTTCTTCATTTACATCCAATTGATTTGGATCGTTTTTGCTTGCGAAAACCTCTTCGGCCAATTCCAACATGCGTTCAAAATTTGATTTTCCCATTGGGCAAAATTAGTTTTTTTATTTGCTAATATGCTGTTTCAATTTTTATGTCTTCTTGCAAGTGTTCGGTGTTTTTACCGAACAGTTATAGTGTTGGCTAGTGAAATATCGGCAATTTTTTTGTCTGAACTGTGATTTGTATGATTGCTTTGATTTCTTTATTTTGTCATATCCATCATATTAATCTTAGTAATCATAGTTCAGACTAAGGGTTTTTGGTCTGAACTATGATTTGTATGATTACTTTGATTCTTTAGATTATTTATTTAATTTTTTACCTTAATCATGTTAATCACTATAATCATAGTTCAGACTAAGTGAATTTGCCTATGGTCAGTGTTTTTTTACCAACCAAAACCATCAGAGCTTTTGTTGGTTTGTCCACGCCACAGGCGTGAACCAGCATTTCAGGTTTTGCACTTGCGCTAGGATTTGCTTGAACATATATTGTCCGAATTCTAAAAGTTTTTTTGGACCGTTTTAAGCAACGCTTACCAATACTAGTTATAAGTAATTATATAGATTGCCGAACCGTCTGAACAGTCATTTGCATAATCAGAATTCAAAATTGCACTTAACTGTATGCTTGTAACTTTTGTTTCTTCGCATGCAGCACTAAAATCAGGATTAAAGCAACCATATAACTTACCATTATTCCTTGTAAGTGTCTTTTGTTTTACAAAAGTTTGTTTAACCGTGTTGAATAGCGCTTCATTGTCCATTCCATTTACATCTTCTGTGGTTTCATGGATGCTGTCGATAAATTTCTTTACTTGTTCTTTCATTTGTTTATTTTGTTTATTTTTTAAGTTTATTTATTTTTTGTCTGAACTGTGATTTGTATGATTCATTTGATTTGCCTGTGCTTGGTGTTTTCACCAACCAAAACTAACAGGGCTTTTGTTGGTTTGTCTGCGTCATTCAGATGCATCGGGGCGTGAACCAGCGTTTCAGGTTTTGCAATTGTGCCAGCAAGGTTAATTTATTATACTAATTCAATTATATTTCTCAAATCATTAATATCTAGGTCGAATCTGCGATTTTTTAGAACTGTATTTTGGTATTCTAGCATCTTTTTATAATTCAATAATGATATTTCGCTATGTGAGTTTAAATAATTACCATTATGTTCCTGCCATTTATTAAGTTTTTCAACCATAAAAGTCAAATAGTCAAAATGAGAGTTATTGTTCGCATCAAAACCTTTAAATTCAATTTTTTCCAAATCTAAAGTTGCTTTTTCTTCGTCAGTTAATAAACTAATTGCATTATTAATTCGTCTATACATATCTAAAATTTCAATTGTTTCTATACAAGTTTTATAATCTACTTCATCAGAATAAACATTAAAAACTCGATTATATTCTCCTGCATAACCTTTTTCTAAAATTTCAACTCTAGTTTCGTAATCTTCATTGATGTCTTCTTTTTGTGATGCTAAAATTCTAAATTGATTAGCGAGAATTTGTCTTTCAACAATTGATAATGTTTTTGGTATCATATTTTGTTTGGTTTTCAAATTAATTTTTTGGTTTTCTGTGGTTAATTAGCCTGTAACGTTTTGCAGCTACCCGAAGGTGGCGATTTAGAAGTACTTCAATGTCAACTAAGCACAAACTTTGATAGAGGCACAAAGCTTGATTTAAACACTGAACCGCCACTTTTTTATCTTTCAGAATAATGCTCAATCATTCTTTTTAGGTTTTCTGGTAGATAAATTGATATTTCGTTAGCGTCACCAAAATAACCATCGCTCGTTGCTTCGCTCCACCATTGTCTCGCTTCTTCATAGTATGGAATCGTTAGTCGTCTCATTAGTTCAACATATTCTCTAAAGTCAACGATTGATGGTTTACTGTATTTTTTTTGATGATACGGTCCGACATCTAAATGTGTATATAAAAAGGTGTGAGTTTTGTCCCCACAAATTTCTCTTAATGGTAGATCGGAGCAATGACGATGATTTGCAAGTTTTTGACATTTCATATCATGATGACAGATTCTGAAGTTTTTGTCTACAGCTTCATCATTTTCATAACTGCCTTCCCATTCTATCCATCCGTCATTTACACTTTCAATAACACCCCCACAGGTGTCACAAATAAATTGTTCTAAAGTTTTAAGCATTTTTTGTTTTATTTAATTATTATTTATTTCATTCACTAGTTACGCATAACGTTTTGCAGATTGGCGATGGGCGGGCTTTTCAGCACAAAAGTTGGTTCAGAGAAGGTAACTTTCGGCTACCACAAAACTGTCAAGCTGAGACGGAACCCCGCCTATTGCCAATGTGCTGTTAGCAGCTGTAATTCTGTCAATATGTTGGTCGTAAAGCAATTGTAAATGTTTTTAGTTTGTATAGTCCGGATTGAATTATGCTTTTGTCAAAACCCCATTCAACTACTTTGTCTTTTTGTTCCTGATAAACTGTTTCTGTCATTCTTGGGTCGAATACAATTTCGTCAAATACGTCAATTGGGTTTATGTTAAATTTGAATGTGTCAAATTGATTGTCATTTTGCGAATTGTAAATTAGTCTAACTTCCTTTTCGTGTCGAAATGCAACACGTTTAAAAAAGAATGTTGATGCCTGTCCCCAACCCGATTGGTCAAATATTTTTCCACTCATTCGTTGCTCGTCTTTAAGCATTGTAATTAGTGTTTTTGTGTCTGCATATTTTACCTTGCCTACAAATGAAGAAAGATTGTAAACAATACCATTCATTTTGTGATGTTGTCCGCCAACTTGAAATAAAGGAGTAAATAATTTTCTAATAGTCGTTTTTACTTTAACTCCATTTTTGTCGGGCGAATATATACGCCACATTGCATCACTTTCTTTTGTCAATGACCAGCACTGTCCGTAAAAATTATCCCTAAAACCCATTTGAAATTCCCTGCCGTCAGGTAAACGTCCTGTTGAATTTAAAATGAAATTTTCAAATGGGTCGTCCCAAAGTTTAGGCTTTACTAAAGTCAATTTTCTTTCCTGAAAAATTTCTTCAAGTCGTTGAAAACTGAAAATTCTATAGACGGGTCTGTCAAGGTCTGCGTCCGTCAAAAAAACTAAATTGTCTATCATTGTTGGTGTCGTTTATTATAGCCGCTAACTTATATGTATACCCTTGAATTTATCACTCATACCTATCCATTTTTAGAGAGATAAGCCTGATTGGTGCAGGTTTTGTTTTTAATAATTTATCTTTTTTATACTTATTAAAACAAAAGTATTATTATAAAATATATTTCCTAATATTATTTTCATACTTTTTCATTTATTTGTGTTATTAAATAAATAACTGCTGTATTATTTTTTTTAATCAACTGTATTATAACATAATAAATTTTTTGATTTTATATTAAATTTTTAATACTTATTATTTAAATAGCATGAAATTTGTTTAAATTTTGTTTTTTTCTGAAAACACATGACGCATTTTACCGTAAAAATTTCTTTTAACTGGTTTTACACTTTGCTAGTTTATTGTTTTGGAAAGTTAATTGGCATAATCATGCAATTCCATATTACATAACAGCGACAAATGCTTAGCTAAAACGATATGACAAAAAATAAGAAAATAACTGTTGTATTTGTAACGTTAAGTTTTACATTTGCAGTCCTTTTTGCGGATGTGGCGTAATTGGTAGCCGCGCCAGACTTAGGATCTGGTGTTGAGAGACGTGGGGGTTCGAGTCCCTTCATCCGCACTAAAAGAAAATGAAATAAGACTGGAAATAATATTTCAGTCTTATTTTTTTTAATATTGAATTATAAAAAAGAATAAAATAAATACAATGAACGTAACATTTGATAAAAAAGATGCTTTAAATGGCACCATCTCCATAAAAATAGGCAGCGCTGATTACATGCCTACTTATGACAAAAAAGTAAAAGACTACAGAAAAAAAGTAAACATACCCGGATTCAGACCAGGAACTGCGCCTATGGGAATGATTGAAAAACAAGTTGGAAACAATATTTTATTAGAAGAAATAAATGCTTTAGCATCTAACGCTTTACATAATTATATTACCGATAATAAAGTAAATTTATTGGGTGAGCCTGTTTTAAACCATGATACTTTGGTAGAAAAAATAGAAAAAGGCATTGATTATAATTTTAAATTTGATTTGGGAATTGCTCCTGAGTTTGATTTAAACATTGGTAAAAGCGATGTATTTACTCGCTATACTGTGAGTGTAGATGATGCTGAGGTTACTGAAGAAATAGGAAGAATGCGTAAGCGTTTTGGTAAATTAGAAGACGTGGCCATTGCAGAGCAAGAAAATGACATGGTTTATTTGAACTTGGTAGAATTAGCTGACGATAAAACTGAATTAGAAGGTGGAGTAAAAGCCGATAACGTTCCTATGTTATTATCGGTAGTAACCAATGCTGAGGCAAAAGCATTGCTTACAGGAATAAGCAAAGGCGCTAAATCTACTGTTAATATTTTTACTTTATTCAATAACGATGAGCAAGAAATGAGTCATGCTTTAGGTGTGGCTAAAGTTGGTATAGCCGACTTAAATCCTAACTTTAGTTTTGAAGTAGTAGATATTAAACGCAATACCGAAGGTGCTATTGACCAAGAGTTATTTGATGCGGCTTACGGACCAGGAAATATTACTACTGAAGCTGATTTAAGGGCTAAAATTAGTGAAGATATTAAAGGTTTTTATACTGGCCAAGCAGACCATTTGTTAGAACATAACATGATGGATACTTTAGTAGCTAAGCACAATGTAACTTTACCTGACGAATTTTTAAAACGTTGGTTAATGGACAGATATGCTGATAAGTTTACTACTGAAAACATTGAAACTGCTTATTTACCTGAAGCTAATTATTTGAAGAATCATTTGGTAGAAGAAAAAATAATGACTGCCAATGAAATTAAAATTGAAGAGGCCGACATTAGAGCTGCAGCTGTTGAATATACCAAGCAAATGTTTGGTGGTTATTCAATGAGTGGCCTAAACGAAGACTTAATTAATCAATTAATAGAGCCAAGTTTAAAGAAAGAAGATTACAGAAGTAAAATGATTAATTCGGCTGTAAAAATTAAGGTAAATGCTACCGTTAAAAGTTTAATTACCATTGAAGAAAAAGAAGTAAGTAAAGAAGAGTTTATGAAAATAGTAGAAGAGCATAACCACGCTCACCATGCTAATCACGAACATTAATCTATAAAAAATAATAAACTAAAAGCCGCTTGCAAGAGTGGCTTTTTTTATGGAATAGTAGAGACGCGATTAATCGCGTCTCTACACCTGCAAACCGTAAAGACATTTAATTAAACGTCTCTACAATTAAAAACCTTTGTTCCAATGTTCGACCCCAACGGGGTCGTATGTATATAATAAACAACCTAGCTATAAACATGCGACCCCGTTGGGGTCGAACAACAGTTTCTATAAAGTTTGTATCCGTAAAGACGTTTAATTAAACGTCTCTACAAATTATCTAAACAAAAAAAAGCTACCCCATAATGGAATAGCTTTTATA
Organism: uncultured Bacteroidota bacterium; assembly: GCA_903888395.1. Classification (GTDB taxonomy): domain Bacteria; phylum Bacteroidota; class Bacteroidia; order UKL13-3; family UKL13-3; genus JAAFJM01. Next base: position 6,527 of record CAISTO010000153.1, read on the forward strand.
TTTTCTATCAACTGACAACCGTCAACTGACAACTAAAGCACTGAATTTACTTCGTGGTAAGGTAAACCAAATGCGTCTGAAACACCTTTGTAAACTACTTTTCCATCTACTACATTTAAACCTAAACGTAATTCTTCGTTATCGGCACAAGCTTTTTTCCATCCTTTGTTTGCTAATTGCAAAGCATAGGGTAAAGTAGCGTTTGTTAAAGCCAAAGTAGAAGTATAAGGAACAGCACCAGGCATGTTAGCTACGCAATAATGAATAATTCCATCAATTTCGTAAGTAGGATTTTCGTGTGTAGTAGGTTTACAAGTTTCAATACATCCACCTTGATCTACCGCTACATCCACTAAAACTGTACCCGGACGCATCATTTTTAACATTTCACGAGTAATTAAATGAGGGGCTTTTGCTCCTGGTATTAACACTGCGCCAATAATTAAATCAGATGTTTTGATAGCTTCACGAATATTGTATTCATTGCTAAATACTGTTTTTACGTTAGCAGGTAATATATCGTCTAACTCACGTAAACGAGGAATTGAAATATCCATAATGGTTACGTCAGCAGCCATACCAGCAGCCATTTTAGCCGCTTGAGTTCCAACTATTCCACCACCTAAAATTAATACTTGAGCTGGTTTCACACCTGGTACGCCACCTAATAAA
>CAISTO010000154.1 GCA_903888395.1 uncultured Bacteroidota bacterium
ATGCATACGACATAGGATCTTTTGAATGGAAAAGCCAAACTTCAGGTATATTCTCGTTAGAGTTTTCAAGTTTTGCGATATATCCAAATCCAATTGGAAATGAAGACTTAATCATTGATTTCTCCAAAAACTACACTCCAAATACTCAACTTGACTTATTTGATGTTACTGGCAAGTTGTGCTTTTCTCAAAAATTAATTGAAGGAATAAACACTATAAAAACACAATCTTTGCCAAAAGGATTGTACATTGTCATAGTTAGTGATGGATTAAAGTCACAATCATTCAAATTAGTAAAGAGTGAGTAAAACCAGCTATAACAGCACCTACAAGAAATTGGCGGCTCAGTGGTTAAATGAAGCTTTGTTCTTCGTATCAAGTTCAATGCTGGCAGACAGTTTTCTGCTCCGAAATCCCCAACTTCTTAAACCCACAAACCGTTATAAGCAAGTGCGCGGCAAAAATAAAATTTGACTTTAATAAAAACACACGTATCTTTGTATAAAATAAAGCACGTGCCATGACAACCAAACTAACATTGACAATAGACGACTCAGTTATAGCTATTGCTAAACTATATGCAAAACAAAAAGGGAAAAGCCTATCTTACATCGTTGAAAATTACCTGATGTCTTTAACATCAAAAGAAAATAAAGAAGAAAACATTTCACCTAACATATTAAAATTAATGGGTGCTATTGAATTGCCAGACAACTTTGACTATAAAAAAGAATTAACCAAAGGTCTTGCAAAAAAATATAAATAATGAAAAGTATTTTCCTCGACACTAATGTGCTAATTGATTTTTTTGCTAACCGAAAACCATTTTCAATAGAAGCTGCTAGACTTTTCAATTACTCTTTTAAAAAGAAAATTAATATTTATATTTCTGCTGTTTCGTATAATAATATTTATTACATACTGCGACAATCTTGTTCTCATTCAGAAACAATTAAAATATTAACAGCACTAAATGAATGGACCGACATAATAGACGTTTCAAAAGACATCATTAACAAATCACTTAAATCGGACTTTAAAGACTTTGAAGATGCTATTCAATACAACTGTGCAAAATCTTTAAATAAAATAGACTTCATTGTAACACGTGACACAAAAGACTTCAAAACAAGTTCGCTACCTATACTAACACCAAAGGAAGCTGTTACTTTAATTGAAAACATCAGCGGCTAACATCCGTTTTGCAAAAGCGGGGTTTTGTGCATCTAATGTAGTTTAGTGCTGAAAATCCCCGCCCTTCTTGTAGCTGCAAAAAGTTATGAAACATTAAACAATACACTTTAAAAAAATAAGAACTCAATATGCATCACTTGATTGCTAAACTTGTTTTCCAATCTAAATATTGGATTCTTTTTATTTGTTTGCATTCCAATTTGTATGCGAATGCACAGACTTTCATTCATATTGAATCAGGCGCATTCTTTACAGGTATGAATGATATTCGAAACGGCAATAATGGAACTTTATTTTCTCTGAAAAATGATTTTCAAACTCCAGTAAGTCCATTTTTTAGGTTGCGCGTTGGTTATTTATCAAATGGAAAAGATTACTTTTCATTTCTTTATGCTCCTCTAAAAATTTTAGAAACTGGAACAATAGAAAAGGATATACTATTTGATGGAAAAACCTTTGAAGCTAATATACCAATAGAAGCTGTTTACAAGTTTAATTCTTATCGCTTTACCTATAATCGAAGAATTATCAATAAAGATAATTTTAAACTTGGCATTGGTTTGTCTGCAAAAATTAGAGATGCAGGAGTCTCGTTGAAGAATAGTGCCCTTTTAAGTGAAAATTTTACTATTGGCTTCGCTCCTCTTATCAACCTAATCGCCAATTGGGATATAGCTCAAAAAATGGGTGTTGACTTTTTTGGAGAAGGCTTAGCCGCAAGTAAAGGCAGAGCAATTGACCTTTCCTTATCTGGAAGATATAGTTTCTCTAAAAACCTACAAGGAAATATTGGCTATAGACTACTTGAAGGTGGAGCAAACGGAACGAATGGATATAATTTTATTGAACTTCATTTTATCTTTGCTAGTTTAAACTACTCATTTAACAAAATCGATAAAACGCCATAAGTACTGATTTTTAGGGTTTTAATTTTTATTACTAATCATATTATTTGAACGTTTTAACAGCAATTACCCAAAAGGCGGGGTTTCGTGTTCCGCAGTCCGCCAATTGGCGGAGGTTAATCATCCGCCAGCTGGCGGATTTTAAATCAAGTTTTGTGGTAAAAGTCCCGCCCCTCAGGTAGCTGCAAACCGTTAGCACCTATTTTAAAAAAATTTGGAAATACAAATTTGTAGTATATACTTATAATATATACTTTTGTTGCAATATGAAAACACTATCTTTAAAATTAGATGACGATATCTTTGAAGAGGCGGAAGAAATTACTTCTAAACTTCATTTAGCAAGAAACAGATACATTAACGAAGCTGTTAGTATTTACAATCGTGTAAACAAAAAAAGATTATTAAAAAAACAACTAGCAATTGAATCCGCGCTCACTAGTAAAGACTCCTTGGAAATTTTGCACGAATTTGAAAAATTGTTAGATGAAAATTAAACAATATGACATTTGGCTTGCTGATCTTAATCCTAGTAAAGTTACAGAACCAGGAAAAACACGACCTGTTGTTATAGTACAAACAGACTTATTAAATGAAACTCATTTATCAACGCTAATTTGCCCTATTACAACAAATGTTCTGTCAGAAATTGAACTTTTGCGTGTTCACTTGAAAAAGAATCAACTCGACAAATTGAGTGATGTACTCGTAGATCAAATACGTGCAATTGACAAGAAAAGACTCCTATCAAAGCTTGGACAATTAACTAAAGAGCAACAAGCTAAACTGCGTAACAATCTTAGAATAGTTCTTGATATTTAAACTTCAATTAAAGTTGTTAATAGCAGCAAAGCCTATAAAAATTGGCAGTTCAGTGCTTCAATGAAGTTTTGTATCTGCTAGCTAACGGATTCAGTGGTGGCAAATAGTTTTGTAATTCATAATCGCCAACATCTTGTAACTGCAAAACGTTTTTGGTAAGTTTGTTTGCGAATAATTAAACCATTTTAGGAGAAAACAGTCCTACAAAATATTTACAAATTTAGCTTTATGAGATCATTGATATTATTGTCATTACTTTTTTTATCGTGTGCCAAGGAAAACACAACAGAAAAGCCCACTCCTGTGGCTTATAAAATAACAAAGTCTATTACTTATAATCATGTTAACGTTGATGTTATAATTGACAAACCTGCACTAAATGAGGTAGATGTGTTGATTACTTATCATGGAACTGTAAAAAGTGATAGCAATATATTACCCGCTGCTGAAAACACACTTAATCAATTTAAAAATATTTTATATCGACAAGATATGATGATTGTTAGTGTGGCACATCCGCAACTTAATGTTCTTTTTGGGGATAATATCAATCAAGCAGAAGCCGCTTTGCTATGGGTTAAATATTCGGCAAATCAAGAATTAGGAATCAAGGTTAAAAAAATATTTCTAGCAGGGCATTCACAAGGTGGCTATTTAGTTACTCGTCTTAATACCATGCATGAAACCAATGGAGTAATTGCAAATGCACCTGGTCCTTTGAATTTAGTTTTTAGATGCCAATTAGAAGAAAATGGAAAAACTTCTGCAAGTTATGTTTGTAATAAATTAAGAAATGTATATGGTACTACAACAGCAAATGCTAACGCATATTACCAAAGGTCACTATTAAACTTTACAAAGGGTTTTAAATCGGATATATTATTTGTACAAGGATTAAATGATGAGGCAATTCAAATGTATTCTTGGCCAACATTTAAACAAGATGTATTAAGTTGCACAAGTTGTAAAAACAGACAGTTTGTTGAGATTGTTGGTGGTGAACACGGCTCTCTGTTTGAAAGCCCAACAGCAAAAAATGAATTTAATAACTTTATAAATAACCACTAAAATAAAGCCTACCAAATACAAGCATTTGGAAAAAAATTGTTTTCAGTGCTCAAATGAAACTAAGTGTTCGTTAATTAACGAATACAGAATTTGTACAAAAAAATTTGGTTAAAACTAATCTGTTCAAAAACTAAAAATTACGATGTAATTTGAAAAAAATTTAGTTGATTGCGCTAATTTTTTAGTGATGATGAACAAGAAATTATTTAGCCTGCTTTTAGCAACCCTTTTATTTTACACTACTGTTTTTGCTAGCCGCAATACGGTTATTATTTCTACCCTTAGCAACAATGTGGTGTGCGACCCAAGTACAGAATTCACCATTTATGGCCCCAATATTTGGTCTGCACGTTGGCAAACTGCTTTTGATACCACACAAACTCCTGGACAAATTTTTGAATACACTGCTGGTATTGTTGTTACACAATCTGACTCTGTTTTGTATTACCGCAGGCTAAGTTCTGATTACAGCGATACCAGTAATTGGTACAAAGTGCGTTATATGCCAAAACCAATTGTTACCAATTTAACTAGTTATACTATGTGTAATGGCGCAAATACTCAATTAACACTTACAGCAAATACTCCTTGTACGTTTAGTTATTTGCCCGTAACAACCATCAATGGCACAACTGGTGCTTCCGCTGGAACAGGTACTCAAATCAATCAAGTATTAAATAATTCAAGTAGCAATTCTACTGGTGGTATTGTGTATCGAATAACAGCAACGGCTATTGACGGTGGCTGTGTAGGTATTGCAAAGGACATTACCGTAAGTGTTTTACCTAAACCACAAATTACCAATATTACTGCGCAAAATGTTTGTAGCGGTGCTTTATTAAGTATTCCTTTAACTGCTAGTGTACCTTCTAATTTTAGTTGGACCAACCTATCGATGAGTTCTGGAATTACTGGAGCTAAAGATTCGAGCGGAGCAACCATGCTCATTAAATTATTGAATGCAAGCAATGTTACAAATGGCACTGCTGTTTATGCAGTTGAAGCAAGTTCAATTACTGGTAGTTGCAAAAGCAATGCAGTTAATTTTACCATTACTGTTAGGGCACTTCCAACCATTAGTAGTTTTGCGGGAGATACCATTTGTAGCGGCCTCGTGAACGAACAAGTATATTTTCAAAACTCCATTTATAGCAATATTGTTTGGACTCAAATTCAATCACAAGGTGTAGTTGGTGCGCAAAGCGGAACAGGTTTTGTTATGCGTCAATCATTAGTTAATAACAGCACCACAACTTATGGTTTTGTTGATTATTTAATTAAGCTCACTACCGTATCAGGTAGTTGCATTAGCGATAGTTTACCGCTTAAACTTTATGTAGCTCCCACACCAAAAATTATTGGACCAACCAATAAATTAATTTGTAATGGCAGCAATACAAACCTAATTCCAACTACCGATTATCCTGGTGTTTTTATATGGACATTAGGCGCAAAAACAGGAAATATTAGTGGAGCTGCAACCATGTTACAATCTAAAACAGGCGTTTTTCAAACACTCACCAACAGTGGAACAACAACTGGTAGCCAAGAATATTTGGTAAAACATGTATTAGCCGATGCCCAGTGTGGAAGTGAACCAAAATCAATCACAATTTCAGTAAGCACTACTTCTAATACTTTGAGCTTAAATGATACTTTATTTAATACATGCAGTGGTATACCTTTTAGCGATAGCATTCAATCAAATCCGATAGCAAGTTTTTATTGGAGTCCCTTTCAAAATAACAAAATTACAGGTGCTAAAGCTGACAGCGGTGTGATATTGAAACAAACCTTATTTTTACAAAATATCAATTCAGCCACACAAGAGTTTGTGTTGTGGCCTTATATAGGAAATGAAGGCTGCAGCGCAAATCCATTGAGCATTAAAGTGAATGTGTTTGCATTGCCACGAGCAAGCTTTACCTATGTTTTATCAAACGATTCCTTTTATTTTATGCCAACCGATACTTCCTTAACAAATTATAGTTGGAATTTTGGTGACAGTAGTTTTTCAAATAAAAAAACACCAATACATCAATATAAAAAAGCAGGCAAATATTTGGTTAATTTACAAACCTTTAATTCCAATGGATGCTCAAACGATACAGCTTTAGAAGTTGTTTATGCACCAGTAGGTTTAAATGAATTAACGTTAAACAAACAGGCAAAACTCTATCCTAATCCGGCTTCTGATTTTGTTAATTTTTATATGGATAATACAAGTGATAATATTATCATTATAAATGTATATAATGTAGTTGGAGCATTAGTAAAATCAGAGCTGCTGAATATATCCAAGCAACAATTTAATGTGGAAGATTTAAGCAACGGAGTTTATGTTGTTGAAATTAAACATAAGGATTGGAGGGAAAGTAAAAAACTTATCATTCAAAGATAAAATTGGGGGTAAATTACAGCATTAGCTTTTTAGTTTCAAAGCACATGCCGTGGTAAAATGTATAAAATTAAAAGAAGAAATTCTGATGATATCGCTTTTCAAAGATTAGTTGTTGAGATTTATAAAGATATAGCAATTAGTGGTGGTGCGGCCTAGCTATAATCAGAAAATCAAGTAATTATTTTATTAAAATGCTATAATTTAAAACAATACAACAGAAAAATGTGTTAATGTGATAAAAATTTAAAGGCTCAGTATAATATAAAATGAAAAAAATCAATTTTACTATTGCGTTCATTACAACAATAATTATTGCATTTTCAGTTTCATCTTGCAAAAAACATGATGATCATGATTCAGACCATGATAATCCTTTAAACATTAACTATCCCGCAGCTTATGTAGTTAATGGTGCGTCTAATAATTTGTCAGTAATCAAACTTTCCGATAACACAGTTTCTGAAACCATTGGCTTAAACGGGGCAGTATTTCCACATCATATTTATATGAACTCCAAAAAAACTAAGTTAGCAATTGCCATTACCTCTAGCGACCTAAGTGGTGGACATGGAGACCAACGCTATTTCTTTTAAAAATATCAATAATATTTTCTTTGAACAATTCTTCAATATTCTAATTATAGCAGACGTAATATTGTTGTTGTTTTCATTTTTTCATACCGATGAGTTTCATAAAGTTATTCGAAACTCGGGTTTCATTATTTCAACTATTTTAATTCGTGTTTCTTTTTCTGTAAGTGGTATCATTAATAATGTGTTGATTGTTTCTGCTATTTTATTCGGACTTCTTATGCTTTTAATTCATAATAAATTTGAAAAGCACTTAGCAAATGCAGCGAAAGAAAATAATGAAAAAAATGAAATAGAAGAGTAAAATAGATGCAATGGTTTTTGAAAAAATATATTATTGTTTTTGATGCACGCAAAAAAAATATTTCACAAAAAATGAACGAAACCAATTCTAAAATAAAAACACAAGATTTACCAAGCGTAATTTGTTTTTTAAGCATTGGTAATGAAATGAAGCGTTTTATAAAAGAGTAACGGAAAATAAACTTCCAATAGCGTAAATGATGCAAAAGTGGAATATATAAATGTTTGGTTAAATTAAACATTCAGTAATTCCATGAAACTTTGATTCGGTTAGCGAAGCAATCCATTATAAAAATATAGATTTGTGCTTTGCAAATAGCCTCTTTAATAAATACAAGAAATATAGTTTGACAGCGCCTTCACAATGTTATTATTAGCAAATATCATTGTGCAGTTAAAAAAAATTTCAACTCTTAAAATAGCGTTTTCAAGTGTTATTGATGTTGTTAACGTTTCAAGATATTCTACTTTGTTTTAAAACAAAATGGGAAAATACTTTTTATTCAAGTAGGTTGAAAAAAATGTGTGGATGAAATCACCGCTTATTTATTTATTTTTTAATTCAGCCATTACAGCTATTTGCAAATACAATGTATCAAATTGATTTCTTAAAGTAATTAAACTGAACAAACAGCAAATAATAAAATATTTTACCGACTTTGTTTTATTTATTCCTTTAATCATTGCTACTTCATATCCTGAATCTTGAAACAAAGAAAGAGTGCTTTTTTGAGTAAAAAATCTAAAATGAGTATAGTCTAATATGCCCGAATCTGTATAATTCCATTTACCTTTAACTACTATTTGAAACAGGTTTTTTATATACCTAAAATTAGGAATAGATGCTACAATTTTACCCTTTGAGTTAAGCTTTGAATGCAATAGTTTCAAATTGTCTTTTGGGTAAAACATATGCTCTAAAACGTCATTCATGATGATTATATCAAAATAATTATCTGGAATTTCTTCTGTGGCATTCTCCAGTGTTTTGTTTACTACTTTATAAAGTTTTTGGCTTGCTATTTCCCATGATTTTTTATTCGGCTCAATTCCCCATGTTTCATTGTTTTCGGATTTTAATTGAGCAGAAAAACTTCCTTCGCCACAGCCAATTTCAAGTATTTTTAAGGATGATTTTGGAATAAATTCCAGCATTTCTGATCGATTACTTCCATAGTAATTGGTGTTGATTTGTTCCATATTTTATTACTGTCAGTTTTTTTAATTGTTATATTATTAAGTGCTTAGCTTAAAACAATTATAGATAATGTTTTTATTTATTTGTTAAAATGAACATCATTTTTTGAAACAAAAAATTTAAATGACGCTTCAAAAATGGGTTTTATTTAGTTTTTTAAGTTGAATAAACTTCTTGACGTTAAACCTCGCTCTGCTAAAGAAAAAAATCCTGATCGTTCATTAATTCTAATTCATCAAAAAACGTTTAGTAAATTATAATTTTTAAAAACTCTTTTTGTTCCTTTAAAATATGACATTGTGCTTTAAATAAATAATATACATTTGAATTTCAAAAAAATAAAGTTACTGTTGTTTTTTTAAATATTCTCTTTAAGTTTTTTATATAATTTCAAACCAAGCGTTTTGGCAGCAATTATTATTTTAATTTATTTAGGCCTTATTAAACAAATCAACATAGCAAAATCATTTCATTTGCCAACACTGATTGGTGCCATTTTGGTGCTTACTCAGTATACAGCATTGCATATGAATTTTATAAAACAAAAACAATAAATTTTTTAACAACATAAAACTAAAAACTATGGAAAAAATCTACCATTTAAAATTTACATTTAAACTAATTATTTTGGCAATTGTTTTGTCAATTAGTTCTAAAAATTATGCTACTCAGCTGAGTGGCACTTACACCATTGATTCAGCAGGTACAGCAAGTACCACTGTTTTTCTTAACTTTTCTTCTGCTATAACTTACATGACTGGTTCAGGAGTAAGAAGCGATGCTGGTCCTTCTAATAGTGGAACCTTTGGCGTTTCAGGTCCAGTAATTTTTGATGTTTTACAAGGTACTTATGTTGAAGCAGTTGATATTACTGCCATTACTGGTGCCTCGGCCACTAATACCATTACTTTTGACGGTGGTATTGGAAATGTTGCAACTCGTATCATGCAAAATACAGCCACTAGTTCAACGAATGCACATACGCTACGCTTTAATAGCTCAAGTTTTATTACCTTTAAAAACATTACCATTAAGTCGCTTGGAACAAATGGAATTGGGGTGCATTTTTATTTAGCAGCTAACAATATTTTTATCAAACAATGTTCGGTGTTAGTAAGTAATGCATCTTCAACTACTACTAGAGGACTTGCAGCTACTAACTCTAATATTTCATCTACAGGAACTGGTTGCTCATCTGCATCAGGAACTGGTTTTAATATTTTTATTGACTCAAACTATATTTCAGGTGGAAACATTGGAATATTCTTATCTTCAACCAGCAATACAAGTATTCCTCATAATTTTTATGTGAGATGGAATACCATAGAAAATGCTTTTGCAACTGGAATTGGAGCTTCATCGAGTAACGGTTACTTGCTTGAATCAAACTATATAAAAATGGCTGTTGGAAATACTACTAGCAAAGGAATGCATCATTGCAATGGTTCTTCTTCTGGTATTCAATCTTATAAATTAGTAGGTAATATTTTTGAAAATTGTGGGCAATATGGAATTCATTTCCAATCAAACAATTCTAACACCAATACACTGTATCCAACTGTGGTGGCTAATAATTATTTTAAACCAACTTTTTCAAATACTACAAGTTATGGAATGGATATGGGTCAGCCAAGAAATATGTTTGTTTTAAACAATACTGTTTTAATGAATGTAGCTGGTGGAAACGGAATAAATATAGGAGCATCATCTGGTACAGGATGTAGATATAAAAACAATATTGTTGCTTTACAAGCAACTAATTCTACTGGCTTATGCTTTATTTCTACTGGTGCTAACGTTGATAGTTGCGACTATAATGTGTTTATGAAAAACTCTACTACAAGTTTAAACATAGCCACCATTTTATCATCAACTTATACCAAAGCTAATTTTATTGGTGGTGGGGGTTTTAACTTAAATTCTACCATGGAAGATCCTCGCTTAGCATCTATTGCAGATCCAAAACCAGGTAATATTTGTCAAAAAGGACAGATTTCGGTTCATACTTTAAAAGACATCAATGGGTTAACAAGACCAAATCCGCCTCAAATTGGATGTGCAGAAGGTTTAGGCGGATTGGCCATTGACGCATCAGTAACTGCTTTTGTTCAACCGTTAAGTTATCCTTTATCGAGCGGAGCTCAAGACGTAAAAGTAATTATTAAAAATTCAGGGACCTCTACGCTAACTTCCATGAATGTTACTGTTTCCTTAGGTGGAAGTAATACTAGTACCATTTTATGGTCGGGCACTTTAGGTGCATGTAGTATTGATACTGTTACATTTACTGGTACCAATCAATTAACTTTTATATCAGGAACAAATAACCTACGTGCTTGGGTTGATGCGCCAAATTTTACGGTTGACAGCAATGCAACAAATGATACTATTTCTAAAACATTTTGTACCCCTTTAGCAGTGGGCAATTATACCATTGGTGTTGGTGGCAGTTTTCAAACATTTAATGAAGTAGCCAATGTTTTAAATTGTGGCGGTATTTCGGGAACAGGGCCAACAGTTTTTGAGGTAATTAGTGGGACTTATAACGAACAATTTTTATTAGGATTTGTACCCGGGTCATCAGCTATTAATACAATTACTTTCCAGTCACAAGCTGCAAATGCCGATTCGGTTACATTATCATTTAACTCAGGAACTTCTAATAATTACGTTGTTAAATTAGCTTCCGCTTCGTTTGTTAGTTTTAAAAATTTAAAATTACAATCTTTAAATTCTACCAATGCTATTGTAATAGAATATTCAGGTACAATTTCGAACGATACTGTTACAAATTGCAAGATTCTTTCGCCAGTGGTAGTTTCTACGGGAACTTCAGCAGCTTTAATTTTTGCAAATGGAATTTCAGGTAAATTCAATTCATTTACAAATAATACTTTTACCAATGGTTCTTATGGAATGTATTTTTTTGGTAGTTCATTAACTCAAAATATTGATAGTAGTTTTATTGATAATAATATTTTTACAAACTGTTACTACATGACATTGGCATTGAGTTTTACTTCAAATATTAAAGTAAGAGATAATGTTATAAATGCAAGTTCATTTTCATCAGGCTATGGAATTTATTTTATAAATAGTGCAAATGCTTTTGAAATATTGAGAAATAAAATTACTGCTGTAGGTACTTCAGGTATTTATATGTCATCGGTTAATGGTACGGCTACATTACTTGGAAACATTAGAAATAATACCATTTCTGGTGGCTATACAAGTACTTATTATGGCATGTATATGTCGTCATGTACATACATGAATGTGTTTAATAACAGTGTAATAGGAAATAGTACAGGAACCAGCACTAATTATGCTTGTTATACACAGTTTACCTCTAGTACAGGAACTACTGTGGTGTTAAGAAATAATATTTTTAGCAATAACGCCACTGGAACTGCTATAACTGTTGCCTCTTTATATGTATACAATACTTTATATTTAAACAGTAATTATAATAATTTGCACAGTGCTAGTCCAAACTTAGTGAACGTGGCCACTCCTGCACTTACTCATTTAAACATATATGCTTGGAGAAATGCTTCTACTTTTGAAAAGAATTCTATTTCATACAAACCTGGCTATACCAGTAATACCAATTTAGTTCCAAATCCACTTGATTCAAATGCTTGGTCAATTAACGGGCACGGAACTTTTATTGCAGGGAACAATACTGATATTTTAGGAAACCCAAGACCACAAAACGTAACTCAAGGTGTTCCTGATTTGGGTGCTTACGAGTTTACACCAACATCTGTTCCTCCTGCTGCATTAACAAATATTGCGCAGTTAGCACCCGACTCTACACAAATATTTATGTTTGCTGGCGATACCGTTGCGTCTATTAAATGGGATGCCTACTCTCTAGTTCCAACCAATTTAACTGTTAGGCGTTATTCAGGTGTTAGACCTAATTATATTGATACAAATGCTAATAATTACATGTATTATTATACTCAAACAGCTGGCGTTTATGGTTATTATAACTTTACTGTAAACCAATATTATAAAAACGAATGGTTAGGAAGAGTTCCCTCAGAAACAGATATAAAAGCTGCAACAAGAGACACCAATTCTTATTCTTCTTGGACTCCTTTTACTTCTTCAAGTAGCACAGTAGATACAGTTAGAAATATGATAACTTTACCAGGTAATTTTTACATAGACTATATTTATACAGGAACCGATAATAACAATCCATTACCAGTAAAACTTTTAAATTTCAATGCACGATTGGTGAAAACCAATGTTGATTTAAACTGGAGTACTGGTGAAGAAATAAATAATAAAGGTTTTGATGTAGAGCGTTCCACAAATGGTAAAACCTTTGAAAAAATTGGTTTTGTAAAAGGTTCGGGTAATAGCACTTTAGTTAACAATTACAGTTTAACCGATGGAAATGCTTTTGAAAAAACAAACTTTTCTACCTTGTTTTATCGCTTAAAGCAATTTGATTTTAACGGTGCATTCACTTATTCAAATACTGTTATTGTTAAAAAAGATATTGGAAATAATGAGCCTGTTTTTGTTTACCCAAATCCGTTTAAGGATAAATTAAATATAGACTTTGCTGCTTTAGCAAAAGGAGAAATTACCGTGCAAATAATTGATATTTCGGGTAAAATAATTGAAAATAAAAAGGTGGAAGTTTTGCCTGGCAATAATTCAATTCTGTTTGAAACCAACCATTTGGTAAATGGTGTTTATATGATGAATATAGTTGGCGAGGGAATAAATAAAACCTTGAAACTAGTAAAATAAAAAAAGCCTGAACACAATAATTGAGTTCAGGCATTTTTTTGATAATTTTTTATTGTTCTATGGAACAAAATTATATTCTGTTTCCATTTCTGCCAATGATTTATCTAAAATATTAAC
>CAISTO010000155.1 GCA_903888395.1 uncultured Bacteroidota bacterium
CTAAATCACATTTTTTCTCTTCTTTTAAATAAGCAGCTACTTTATTCAATTTTTCAACTGGATCATTGTATTTTATTTTTCCATATAATTTTTCAGGGACTAAACCATTGAGTTCAATGCCAATTCCTGTAATGCCAATTTTTAAAGCACCTTTTTTATATATTTTATAGGGTAAAATTTTATTTTCAATTAAAGTATCTGTAAAATCGTAATTACAGTTTACAAAGTCAAATGAAGCATGCGGCATTTGATTATATAAACCTTCTATTCCGTTATCAAAATCGTGGTTACCAAGCGTAACACAATCGTAACCCATTTGGCTCATTAGTTTATATTCTAATTCACCGCCATAAAAATTAAAATAAGGTGTTCCTTGAAAAATATCTCCAGCATCTAATAATAATACATGCTCATTTTCTTTTCTATATTTATTTATTAAAGCCGCTCTAAACTCCGCGCCACCCATTCCCGCATTGTTCTTATCTGTTTTATCAAATGGTTCTATTCTGCTATGCCAATCGTTTGTATGTAAAATGCAAAGTTTGATTTCTTTATTTTGGGCAGCTAAATGGCTGAAAGGAGAAGCAACTAAAGCAGCACCCGCCAATAAAACACCAGAGTTTTTTATAAAATCGCGTCTATTTGATTTATTTAATTCTTCCATCTAAGATTGTATTTATTGGTTGTGAATTATATCCTCTTGTTCTTAAATGCTTTATCAATGCTTCTCTAACCATTAAGTTTAAAGAGGTAACTGCAATTGCTTTTTTCATGGGTTCGGTTTTATCACCTCCACTTGCTACATAATCATTGGTTAAAATTTTATATGTTTTAGTGCTGTCAAAAGGTTCATTATTGATAGATATATTAATTGCTAAATTATTTTCAATAGTCATTCTAAACTCTTTAGAACAAGGTGTTCCATTATTTTGAGCAATTAAATCAAATAATCTTTTACAATCATTTCCTCCTAGTTCAACCACAACAATTGCATTATCGAAAGGAGCTAGTTCGTATATTTTGCCAACTGTTATGTTGCCTTTGGCAATGCTTCCAACGCGCAAACCACCATTATTATACATACAAAAATCAATGGGTTTTGAATAATTATTTTTAGCAAAACTCATCAATTCATCACACACAAAATTTCCTAGGGTGCCTTCAGGTAAATCTTTTTTCAAGTCTTGGTTATTATAACATAACACTTCATTCATTAAACTATCTAACTTAATTTTATAAGGAACAATGGTGTTAAAAGTTTTCTCATCATGAAGTTGAAGCGAATCTTTATTTATTTTTATGTTTTGAGTTAGAGCATTGGTAAGCGTTAGTTTAGGTGCACATGCATTAAAACTTAAGGCTAATAATAGCGGTATAAAAAATTTATTTTTCACAAGACAAATATATTGATAGTATGTAAACTAGTTGTTATTAATTAATGTAAGTCATTTAAATATTCGGCCAAATAACGACCCATGCTAAAATTAGCTTGTAATAAATATCCACCAGTTGGTGCATCCCAATCCAGCATTTCACCCATGCAAAAAGTGTTAGTCATTTTATCTAATTCCAAATTGGTATTTACTTCACTTAACGCAATTCCACCAACAGTTGAAATAGCTTCATCAATGGGCGCAGTTCCTACAATTTTTATTGGTAATTTTTTGATATTTTCAGCTAATATTTCAGCCGATATGAAGTCTTCTTTGCTCAAAATTGCTTTGAGCAAAGCCACTTGTGTTGCATTTACATTTAAGTCAAATTTCAAAATTTCAGAAACTGATTTAGAATGATTGCTCAATATTTTTTCAATAGCACCCAAGTGCAATGTTGGTTTAAAATCGATATAAACAATGGCTTCGTTTTTCTCTTTTAGTTGTGTTCTAATTTTATTGCTTAA
>CAISTO010000156.1 GCA_903888395.1 uncultured Bacteroidota bacterium
AAAATAAACCAAATTGTTTGTTTGAGTAAAGGAATGAAGGAATATTATAACAAGAAAAAAATTCATCCCTTCATTTCCAATATTTATAATGGCGTAAATATTCCAACAATCAATAATGAAATAGATAGAGATGATTTACAAAAAATACAAGCATTAAAAAGTAAATACATTGTACTAGGATCAATGGCAAAATATGATGCCAGAAAAGGATTAGAACAAATTATCAAAGTATTGGCCATTAATCCAAAATTGGCATTTGTGTTGATTGGTGATGGTTCAGAAAAGGAAAAATTATTGGCATTGGCCAATCAATTAAATGTAAGTGACAGAATATTTTTTGCAGGATTTAGAAAACATGCTACTGATTATTTACCCTTATTTGATATTTATTTAATACCATCAAGAAGCGAAGGAGTAAGTTTGGCATTATTAGAAGCTGTGGCATCTAAAACACCCGTTGTATGTTCAGATATTATTAGTTTTACCGAGCTTTTTGAAAAGGATGAATTATCATTTTTTGCATTAGATAATATTGAATCGTTGAACAATGCAATTGAATTTTCATTGGCAAATGGCAATGAATTAGTAGAAAAAGCATTCAAAAAATACACGAATAATTTTACTGAAACATTCATGGCACAAAACTACTTAAAAATGTATCATGAGCTAGTTGATAAAAACACTTCAAATTAGACAATCCACAATTAATGCCGATAAATTGCTTATATCACTTTATTGATTATAAATAATTACCCTATTTTTGATACAAAATAAATTTAAAGTAAAATGAAACATTTACTAAGCGTATTAGCGGCATTATTATTCATCATCAATATTTCAATTGCTCAATCAGTTAAACAAGAAATAAGAATAATTGGCGGCAAAAAGTACATTATTTATCAAATAAAAGCAGGTGAAACATGGGCTAGTATTGCTGAAAAATCGGGGATAACTGAACGATCATTAATTGATGCAAATAAACAAGCAAATGGAAGTTTAAAAAGTGTAGTTACTTTAAAAGTTCCAATAGAAAAATCTACTAAAATAATTTTAAATGAAAATACATTAAATTCTGAAAAGGTAATTCAAGGTGAGCCTGTTACATTGTTAAAAACAGCAGATTCAATAGAAAAGAAAATAATTGGAAAGGAGTTAGTAAAAGAAAAGAAAGGTACTAGCACCTTAGCAGTTTATAAGATAGGAACTGGAGATAATATTGATGATTTAGCAAAGCACTATAATTGTACAGTTGAAGAAATAATTAGTCAAAATAACTTAGTAAGTAGCACTTTAATACCAGGTAAAATAATACGAATTCCTGTTAAAAAATCAGCTATTGAATCAAATACAAACAAAAAAACAGCGTTTGTTTCAACTTCAAAAAATGAAACAAAAAAAGCGGTAATTGATACTCTGTTAAAAACTAAAAACAATGTATATATTCCTGAAGTAGATACGAATAAAGTTTTAGCCATAGCAAAGAAACAATTAACCAATAAAAATAATTCAGACAGTGTCCAAAATCAAACAAGTAATAAACCTAAAATATTTGGTACGGCATTAAGAACTGAAATAAAAGGCAATAAAACACTTACTATTTATAAAACCGGTAGTGGTGACAATATAAACTCATTGGCCCAATATTTTAATTCATCAGTTAACGGTATTCAAACACAAAATAATATAATAAACAACAAACTTTTACCCGGAAAAATATTGAAAATATGGAGTAAAAATATATTGATACATTAAAAGAGGAAACAATAGAAAAGAATATTCAAGTAG